>JBAPYD010000340.1:0-2593 GCA_049284555.1 Chromatiaceae bacterium
CCTCAGGCGGCGGCGCGGGCGCCGAGGGCGGCGCGGGCAGGAGGAGCGGGCTCGCCATCCAAACGACGACCGCCAGCGCCAGACCGAGGGCGACCCATTGGGAGACGCCAGCGCCAGGTTCGTCGACGAAGATCGACTCGGTGATGTCCGATGGCGCGCGGCGGTCCTCATCGTTCCGGCCCACCGGCTCTCCTGTGTCCATCGTCTACGTCTCCAACGTGCAGGCGACTCTGACAGGCCGGACGCGAGCGCGTCAGCACGCGCCTTTCGACAGTTGCCAGCCTTCCCGCACGGCCACCCTAGGGCGCGTCCGTCTGGTCCAGGGTCCGCCTGCCGAGGTCAAGCGGGAGACATTGGCCCTTTAGAATTGGGGTTAGAAAACATCCCGCCGAAGTGAGTTTGCGGCGAGAAAGTATAGGCAGTCTTAGGGGCGATTGCTCCAACTGAATGGCCCGATCATGGCCATCGGCATCTGCGCCTGACCGTCCCGCTGACTAGCGAATGTCACCAGGCCCGCATGTTCCTGTGCGAGCTCATCCCGGCAAGGCGGCCGCTTCGCAGCTTGGGGCTCAGCAACGACCACCTCCAGATGGGTGAGGACCTTCTCCACGACCTCAGGATCTCAGGCGAGGATTTGCGCTGCACCGCCACAGGACGCGCAGATCTCGATATCGATGCCGAAGACCAGTTTCAGACGCTGCGCCCCAGGTCATCGATGCAAGGGAAGGGTATCCGGACGTCCGCTAATCGCCGGGTCCGGTCCCTCCCGGCGCAGACAGCTCCGCCCCGCGCGGGGCGCGGCAGGCCTCGCCTCCATCCTCGGATGAATGTCCGCTTTCTGCTGGGCGGCCCGGCCGCTTCCGCCGCCGATCGCTGACCGCAAAGCGCGTGGACCCGCCGTTGACGCGACGAGTCCGGGCGGCAGGTTATTGCCGGCCCGCGACTTGGTGCGGCTCGCAGTATGCAGCCCGACGACAGCCGAGTGGGCGCCGCCTCGATCGGTAATGTTGTCTCAGAACGCCCGGAACCGGAACCGACTGTCGGTGGATGCCCATCGACTCCACCCTGGAGGAGTCGGGGATCTCGGGCTCCAGAACCCCGGACAGCCGCTCGCGCAGCCGCTGCTGACGATCCAGGTGCAGGCGTCTGCGCCGGTCCACCATCGAGAAGACGGGCGCCACCCGAAGCCGGCGGTAGCGCGCATCCTTGGCAAGAAGGTCCAGCGGCTACTCCAGGCTCCGTTCCGGCAGGGTGGTTGGAATCATTGGAACCAGCTCACAAAGGAACTCTAACTATCTGACACTTTTAACATCGTTGACGCCGCTCGACTCACGGCGGTCGGCGTGGATCGCGATGATCGATCCGAGCACTGGATTCGCCATGGCCACTGATTTCGAAATGCACTGCGATTCAGAAGGTTGATTGGCGGCCCGACGCCGACACTGTCCGAACCGCGAGTTTCTCCACCAACCCGTCCGCGCGAGGCTGTCGTTTCATGTCAAAGCCGAACCGATTACCAGGGCCGACGCTCGTGCTCTATGCGTTGCCGTCGCTGGTGACCTCGGTGGCGGCGCTGCCCATGGCCCTGTTCGTGCCCTCGTACTATGCGGACGAGCTCGGACTGCCGCTGGCGGCGGTCGGGGCGGCGATCGCCGCCTCGCGGCTGCTCGATGTCGTGACCGATCCGTTGATCGGAGGCTTCAGCGATCGGATCGCGACCCGCTGGGGCCGCCGCAAGCCCTGGATGCTGCTCGGGACACCGCTGTTCCTGGTCTCCGTCTGGCACGTCTTCGTACCAGGCGAGGGCGTCGGCGTCGGCCACCTGCTCGCGTGGTCGGCGCTGCTGTACCTCGGCTTCACCATGATCGACCTGCCCCATAAGGCTTGGGGCGCGGAGCTGTCGACCGACTACGACGAGCGCTCCCGCGTGACCAGCGTCCGCGAGGCCCTCTCGACCGCTGGCCAGGTCGGGCTGTTGGCGTTCCTGGTCGTCCTGGGTGTCCGCGGTCTGGACACCGGCGCCGAGCAGCTACAAGGCATGGCCTGGCTCATCGTCCTCGGCCTGCCGATGCTGGTCGCCGCCGCCGTGCTGCTGGTCCCGGAGGGACGCCCGGAGCGCCTCGCCCGGGCGCGGCCCGCCTTCCTCCCAGGGCTGCGGCTCGTCATGGCCAATCCGGCCTTCGGACGCATGATCGGCTGCGTCGTGCTGTTCGTCTCTGGGATCGCGATCCAGGGCACGCTGCACCGGCTGGTCCTTGCGGACGTCATGGGCGATGCCTCGCTCTTCGCCTGGATGCTCTTCCTGGAGAACCTGGCGACGCTGGCGACGGTACCGCTCTGGTTGTGGCTGTCGAAGCGCATCGGCAAGCACCGTGCGCTGATGGCGGCCGCCCTCTGGCTGGCCGTGCTCAGCCTGCCCCTGGCGCTGCTCCGCGAGGGGGATACGAGCTTGTTGATCACGCTGGTCGCGTTGCGCGGATCGAGCTTCGCGTCGATCCTGTTCCTTGCCAACTCCATTGCCGCCGATGTCATCGACGTGGATACCCTGGCCCCGGGCGAGCAGCGCTCGGGCCTGTACTTTGCCGTCTGGGGC
>JBAPYD010000341.1:0-2400 GCA_049284555.1 Chromatiaceae bacterium
GGATTTCATCTGTAGAAACGGCCATTGACTGGATCTCCTGGAACTAATCTGCTGTTGGACGAGGCGCGCGCGTCACGCGGCCTCCTTGGCGTCGCGAATCGCGGCGAGGGTGCGGACGAGCTTGCCCGGCACCTCGTTGATCGTCGCTGCGAGCTTCTGGACCGGGGCCTTCATGGTGGCGAGCAGCATGCTGAGGGCCTGCTCACGGGTGGGCATCTTGGCAAGATCACCGAGCTTGGAGGGCTCGAGAAGCCTGCCGCCCACCGCCACCAGGCGCACCTGGAACTTGTCGTGCTCCTTGGCGAAGGCCTCCGCGACACGCGCGACGGCACCCGGATCCTCCCGTGAGAAGGCAAGGATGAGTGGCCCCTTGAGGCCCTCCTGCATGCACGCGAAGTCCGTGTCCGCCAACGCCCGACGGGCCAGGGTGTTCTTCACCACCCGAACGTAGACACCGACCTTGCGTGCTTCCACGCGCAGCTTGGTGATCTGCCCGACGGTCAAGCCCCTATACTCGGCCCCGACGGCCGCGAAGGCACTCTTAGCGACATCCGCAACTTCGGCGACGATCGCTTCTTTTTGCGCAAAATTCAGCGCCACTGTCGTCACCTATCTCCGTTTAGACCCCCCGGCGCGTGCCGGGCGGCGTCTGGATCACCCCCTCCCAGGATGCCCCGGACGCTCGTGTCGTGCGCCGTCCTCGGCCAACAGCCAGATTCAGGAGCACCGTCTGCGCAGGCGCGTTCCGCCTTAGGCCATCGGTTCCGGCTCCGTTCCGGTCCCAGTGGCACCTGCGGTCTTTGACGGTCCCCGGGGATTCCCGGGGCCCCAAAGATGTCGAAATCCAATCCCGCCCCGCTAGGAGCGGGACTCAGAAAAGTCAGAAGCTCAGCGCCTGATGATCCACGGTCAGGCCCGGCCCCATGGTGGTGGAGACCGTCACCTTGCGCATATAGACGCCCTTGGAGGTGCTTGGCTTCGCCTTCATCAAATTCGCAAGCAGGGCCTCCAGGTTCTCGCGCAGCTTCCCCGACTCGAAGTCCGCCCGCCCGAGTGGGCAGTGGATGATGCCGGCCTTGTCCGTGCGGTAACGAACCTGGCCCGCCTTGGCGTTGCGCACGGCCTGGGCCACATCCGGGGTCACGGTCCCCACCTTGGGGTTGGGCATGAGTCCCCGAGGCCCCAGGATCTTGCCGAGCTGACCCACGACCCGCATGGCATCCGGCGAGGCGATCACCACGTCGAAGTCCATCTGGCCCGCCTTGACCTCCTCAGCCAAGTCCTCGAATCCCACGCGGTCCGCCCCAGCGGCCGTCGCCGCATCCGCATTGGCACCCTGGGCGAACACAGCCACTCGCACGGTCTTGCCGATCCCGTGGGGCAGCACCGTGGAGCCGCGCACCACCTGGTCGGACTTGCGCGGATCGACCCCGAGGTTCACGGCGACGTCGACGCTCTCGACGAACTTCGCCTTGGCGAGCTCCTTGAGCAGGGTGAAGGCGTCCTCCGCTGGATAGAGACGGCCACGCTCGACACGCTCCCGAATGGCCTTTTGACGCTTGCTCAACCGTGCCATGATCAGACCCCCTCCACGTCCAGGCCCATGGACCGCGCGCTGCCGGCGATGGTTCGCACGGCGGCGTCCAGATCAGCGGCGCTCAGGTCCGGCATCTTCTGGTTGGCGATCTGCTCCAACTGCTCCCGGGTCACCTTCCCCACCTTGCTGACATGGGGCGTCGGACTTCCCTTGCCGATACCCGCCGCCTTCTTGAGTAGGATGGAGGCGGGCGGGGTCTTGGTAATGAAGGTGAAGCTCCGGTCGGAATAAACCGTGATGACCACCGGGATCGGCATCCCCTGCTCCAACTCCTGGGTTCGGGCATTGAACGCCTTGCAGAACTCCATGATGTTGACGCCGTGCTGACCAAGGGCAGGTCCCACCGGCGGGCTTGGATTCGCCTGGCCGGCCTTGACCTGGAGCTTGATATAGGCGTTGATCTTCTTCGCCATTGCTTAAACTCCTGATGGGTACGAACGCCAGAGGTTTGCAGCCCTGGCTCCCCTGTAGGCCCCTCATCGGGGCATTCGTGACGGCGTCGTGCCGACGCGTGCCGGACTCCGCAGGACCAGCTTCGGCCGCTCTGCGCGCGTCACCCCTTCTCGATCTGAGAGAACTCCAGATCCACGGGCGTTGAGCGCCCAAAGATGAGCACCGAGACCTTGACTCGGCTCTTGTCGTAGTCCACGTCCTCGACCACGGCATTGAAGTCCGTAAACGGACCGTCGACGACCCGGACTGCCTCTCCGGGCTCGTAGAGCACCTTGGGGCGCGGCTTCTCGACGCCTTCCTCCATTCTGCGGAGGATTGCATCCGCCTGCTTGTCCGGGATGGGGGCAGGA
>JBAPYD010000342.1:0-1871 GCA_049284555.1 Chromatiaceae bacterium
GGCCAGCGCCCCGCCCAGGAGCAGTCGCCGCCGCCGGTCGGTTGGCGGGGGCGAAGCCGGGGCGTCCCGCGACCAGGCGGCGCAGTACCCGATTCCGGACTCCGGGCAGGCCGGGATGCAGTCGAAGCAGGCGACACAGCGGGTGAAGTCCACCCGCTTGTGCTTGAGGTCGATGCATTGCGCCTTGCAGCGCACCGCGCATTGGGCGCAGGTGTTACAGCGCCCCCGATCGATCCGGATCTTGAAGAGCGACAGGCGCGATGTCAGCCCCAGCAGGGCCCCCACGGGGCACAGGCTGTTGCAGAAGAGCCGCCCGTGCTGGGCGGCCATGGCGGCCACCAGGAGGAGCGGGGTGACCGTCATCGCCAGCACCCCGACATCCGCCCACTGCCAGGTGACGGGAGCCAGCCCGTAGACGCCCCAGGATTCCAGCCCCCGCGCGGCCAGATTGTTCCCCCAGGCGACGGCGGGGTGGATCAGGAGCGCCGCCGGGCGACCGTAGAGGCTGAAGGGGTCGAGCAGGACGAGGAGCAGCGCGGAGCCCCCCAGGGCGCTCGCGAGGGTCGCCAGCAGCAGCCCGAGGTGCAGCCGGTTGCTGGGTCGCCTGAACCGGTACCGTGCCGCCTTCGGATTGCGCCGCCGACGGTCGGCAGCCCAGGAGATCAGGTCCTGCAGTGTGCCCAGCGGGCAGACGCTGGAGCAGTAGACCCGACCGACGAGGAGGGTCGCCCCCAGGACCAGCAGAAACCCGGCCGCCGCCCACCCCGGCCCTTCGAGGAACCGAATCAGGGATGGAACGAACTGAAGGTACAGGGCCGTATCCCGGACGCCGATCGGCAGCAGCCCCTGCACATCGAGGAACAGGGCCGTGGTCAGGGCCAGGAAGGCCAGGGAGACCAGGACCCGAAGGGGCTTCAGTCGATGCTGCCGCACGGCTTCGGCTCGGTTGCTCGGTCGGGTCGTCCGGGTCCGCGCCCGGTCGCGGATCGGTCCGGGCTCGCGGGCCTTGCCTACAGCACGATCCGCTTGATCGCCAGGCTCTCCAGGTCGGAGCGCCCGGCGCCCTGTGCGGCCGCCAGGCGGATGTAGTCCACCTGTTGGGCGTCGAGCCCCAGCAGGCGGGCCGCCGCGGCGTCCGCCGTGACCATGTCCCTGGAGACGAGGAGCGTGCGCATCTCGGTGACGTCCCGCAACGAGACCCCCCGGGGCCCGTTGTGCGCCAGGACCCGATAGGCGTCCACCACGTTGAGGTCCGGCCGGCGGTAGGCGGCGAAGTCGGCGATGCACTGGTGCAGATCGTTTCGGTGCCAGTAGCGGCGGTCCCAGATGATCCCCATCAGGTTCTTCATCGAGACCGTGAGGTTGGCGCTGCCGTGGCTCTTGAGGACCGGCACGTTGATGAAGCAATCGGACTCGAGGATCAGCTCGTGCTCCTTGGCCTCCGCGAGCCGGCGGCCGCCGACCTGGACCGGGTGGTAGTAGCGCTCGCTCTCGGCCGGGACCAGCGTGCCCCCCGCGTCGCGCACGGCCTGCTCGATCCCGCTCGACCTGTAGCTGCTGCGCCAGTTGTCGCAGGTGTTGTCGAAGACATAGACGGTCTTGGCCCCCGCGGCGCGGCACTGCTCCACGATGCGCCGGACCAGCAGCGGATTGGTGTTGGCGGCCCGCTCCGGCTTCAGGTCCCAGGCGATGTTGGGCTTCACCACCACCGTCTGGTTCGGCCGCACGAACCGTCTGATACCCCCGAGGGACTCCATGGCCGCGTCGAAGAGCTTGTCCGGCTCCCCGTTCTTCACGGCGACCAGGTCGTACGCGCCGCTGGACCCGGAGGACGTCTCGGCGAAGGCCTGGCGGATGGGGCCGCCCAGGGC
>JBAPYD010000343.1:0-4557 GCA_049284555.1 Chromatiaceae bacterium
CCGTATGGACTAGACGCCGGTTTGGAAGGCCCGGGCCATTGCCTCGCGTCGGTCGGGATAGCGGCGGGCAAAGCCCTCGCTTGGGAAGAGGTCGGCGCTACCAGGTCCGAGGCCTGCTGATCGGGCCTCCCTGCGTCGAAGGACAAAGGGTACTCTGACCGCCGCGCAAGGCCCCGGTTCCATCGGGGTCTCACTTGGATCCCAGCCAGCTACGGTTGCTGCGTCTCCGAGACGTCGGTCGATGAACTTCCTCAGCGAAAAATTCCAACCCCCCGCCCCCACCGGCTGGCACGCCCGCCTCCGCCTGGACTTCGCCGCGGGGCCGAACCGCACCATCCTGGCCCACCGCGAGCAACGGGGCCCCCTGGCCGTGCAGCGTCCCTTTTATCCAGAGGGATCGCCCTGCCATGTCTATGTGCTCCATCCCCCAGGGGGCCTGGTCGGCGGCGACCGGTTGGAGGTTGACGTCCGGGTGGGGGAGGGGGCGCATGCACTCCTCACCACCCCGGGTGCGGCCAAGCTCTACCGCAGCCTGGGCCCCACCGCCGAGCAGGTGCAGCTTCTCCAGGTGGCGGCGGGCGGCTCCCTGGAATGGCTGCCCCAGGAGAACATCCTCTTCCCCGGCGCCCGGGCCCGGCTGAGGACGGAGCTGGACCTGGCGCCCAATGCCGTCTTCATCGGCTGGGAGGTCCATTCCCTCGGCCGTCCGGCCATTGGCGAGCGGTTCGAGACCGGCGAAGCGGATCTCGGCCTGCGCATCCGCCGCTCCGGGGTGCCCCTGCTGATGGACCGGCTGCGGGTGGAGGACGGCCGGGGACTGGACGGGGCGGCCGGGCTTCGAGGCTACCCCGTCACCGGGACGCTGGCGTCCTGCCCGGCCGGTCCCGATGACCTGGGGGCGGTGCGCTCCCAGGCCGAAATTGGCAGCGATTCGGACCTGTGCTGGGGCGTTACCCTGCTCGGGGATCTGATGCTGGTGCGGTGTCTCGCCCGGGGGGCCGAGCCGGTCCATCGGCACTTCCGCGCCGTTTGGGGCATACTGAGGCCCCTGCTGCTGGGTCGCCCCGCCTGCCCGCCGCGCATCTGGGCGACCTGAATCCGTTGTCGCGACCGTCTCTCCCAAAGGAGCCCGCCATGGACCTGACCCCGAGAGAGAAAGACAAACTGCTGCTCTTCACCGCCGGGCTGCTCGCCGAGCGGCGCAAGGCCCGGGGGCTGAAGCTCAATTACCCGGAGGCCGTCGCCTACATCAGCTGCGCCATCCTGGAGGGCGCCCGGGACGGCCGCTCGGTGGCCGAGCTCATGGACCACGGCCGAACCCTCCTGACGCGGGAGGACGTGATGGAAGGCGTCCCGGAGATGATCCACGACGTCCAGGTGGAGGCGACCTTCCCCGACGGCACCAAGCTGGTCACGGTGCATGACCCCATCGTTTGAGCCCTTTCGACTCAGCCGCGGAGACCATTCCCATGATCCCAGGTGAAATCCTCACGGCCCCGGGCGAGATCGAGCTCAACGCGGGCCGTCCCACCCAGACCCTCAGCGTCGCCAACACGGGGGACCGGCCCATCCAGGTGGGATCCCACTACCACTTCTACGAGACCAACGGGGCCCTGGTATTCGACCGGGAGCCGACCCGCGGCTGGCGCCTGGACATCCCGGCCGGGACCGCCGTGCGCTTCGAGCCCGGCCAGACCCGCACCGTGAGCCTGGTGCCCTACGCGGGGGCCCGGCAGGTCTTCGGGTTCAGGGCCCAGGTGATGGGCCCCCTGGATTCCCAGCCCGAGGAGGATGCCGAGCCCCAAGAGAACGCCGAGGAGGATCAGCCATGAGCCGAATCGATCGCGCCGCCTACGCCTCGCTCTACGGTCCCACCGTCGGGGATCGGGTCCGGCTCGGCGACTCCGAGCTGATCATCCAGGTCGAGGCCGATCGCACCGTCTACGGGGACGAGGTGACCTTCGGCGGTGGCAAGGTGATCCGCGACGGAATGGGCCAGTGCCAGCGCCAGGCCGCGGAGGTGGCGGACCTGGTGATCACCAACGCCCTGATCCTCGACCATTGGGGTATCGTCAAGGCGGACCTGGGGGTCAAGGACGGGCGCATCTCCGGCGTCGGCAAGGCCGGCAATCCGGACACCCAGGCGGGGGTGGACATCCTGATCGGCCCGGGCACCGAGGTGATCGCGGGCGAGGGTCAGATCATCACCGCCGGTGCCATCGACGCCCATATCCACTTCATCTGCCCCCAGCAGGTGGAGGAGGCCCTGATGTCCGGGGTCACGACCATGCTCGGCGGCGGCACGGGACCCGCCACCGGGACGAACGCCACCACCTGCACCCCCGGGCCCTGGCACATCCAGCGGATGCTCCAGGCGGCCGAGGGGCTCCCGGTCAACCTGGGCTTCCTCGGCAAGGGCAACGGCAGCCTCCCGCTGCCACTGGAGGAGCAGGTCCGCGCCGGGGCCATGGGTCTCAAGCTGCACGAGGATTGGGGCACCACCCCGGCGGCCATCGACTGCTGCCTGGACGTGGCGGAGCGCTACGATGTCCAGGTGGCGATCCACACGGATACCCTGAACGAGTCGGGCTTCGTGGAGGACACCATCGCGGCCTTCAAGGACCGCACCATCCACACCTACCACACGGAGGGCGCGGGCGGCGGTCATGCGCCGGACATCATCAAGGCGGCGGGTCTGCCCAATGTGCTGCCCTCCTCCACCAACCCGACCCGGCCCTACACGGTCAACACGGTGGACGAGCACCTGGACATGCTGATGGTGTGCCATCATCTGTCCCCCTCGATCCCTGAGGACGTGGCCTTCGCCGAGTCCCGCATCCGCCGGGAGACCATCGCCGCGGAGGACATCCTCCACGACCTCGGGGCCTTCTCCATGATCTCCTCCGACAGCCAGGCCATGGGCCGGGTGGGGGAGGTGATCACGCGCACCTGGCAGACCGCCCACAAGATGAAGGTGCAGCGGGGCTCCCTCGCCGGTGACCCGGCCGAGCACGACAACGCCCGGGTCAAGCGCTACGTGGCCAAGTACACCATCAACCCCGCCATCGCCCACGGGATCGCACACGAGGTGGGCTCGGTGGAGGCGGGCAAGCTCGCGGACCTGGTGCTGTGGCGTCCCGCCTTCTTCGGGGTCAAGCCGAGCCTGATCCTCAAGGGGGGGATGATCGTCGCCGCGCCCATGGGGGACGCCAACGCGTCCATTCCCACCCCCCAGCCGGTCCATTACAGACCCATGTTCGCCGCCTTCGGGCGGGCCATCGGCGCCACCTCCATGACCTTCATGTCCCAATGGGCCCTGGAGGCGGGCATCCCCCAGAAGCTGGGCCTGAGGCGTCTCATCGGGGCCGTCCGGGATGCCCGCACGGTGCGCAAGTCTGACATGGTGCACAACGATTGGCAGCCGCGGATCGAGGTGGACCCCCAGACCTACCAGGTGCGGGCGGACGGCCAGCTTTTGACCTGCGAGCCGGCGGCGGTTCTGCCCCTGGCCCAGCGGTACTTCCTCTTCTGACCCGCTTGTCTGGAATCCGTAGGTAGGCGGTCTTGGACAGATCCAGCGTCCGACCCGAGTGGCAGGTGCAGGCGCTGGTTCTGGGCGTCATCGCGCTCCTCGGCACCCTGCCGTTCTGGCTGACCGACCTGGATCTCCAGGCCGCCTCCTGGTTCTACCACCCGGAGGCGGACGACCCCTGGCTCGACGGAAACAGGCCCCTTTGGTCTGCACTCTATCGCGCCGCCCCCGTGATCACCGGCGTGGTCCTGCTGGGTGCGCTCCTGGTGCTGATTGCGGGCCATCTCTGGCCTCGGCTGCGACCCAAGCGGGTCTACGCCGTCCTGGTGATCGCCACCGCCCTGATCGGCCCGGGGCTTCTGGTCAATGCGGTCTTCAAGGACCATTGGGGCCGGCCCCGTCCCCATCAGGTGGAGGCCCTGGGGGGTACCGCGGCCTATCTGCCACCCCTGATGCCGGGCAAGTCCGGCGGGGGCAAGTCCTTCCCCTGCGGTCACAGCTCCGTGGGCTTCATGCTGGGGGTCTTCTTCCTCATCTGGCGGCGCAGGCGCCCGTGGTTGGCCTGGGCCGCCCTGGCGGGGTCCCTGGTCCTCGGCACCCTGCTCGGGGTCTCTCGGATGGCCTCGGGGGATCATTTTCTGTCCGATGTCATCTGGTCGGGGGTCATGGCCTATGGGGTGGCGTTGGTCCTCTACTTCGGTGTCCTGCGCATCCCCCGGCGCGAGTGGGCCGGACAGGCCCAGCCGCCCGCGACATCGGCGCCGGTCAGGCACCCCCGCCTCCTGGTCGCCGCCTACGGGGCCCTGGGGCTGGCGATGCTCTTCGGCGTGCTGATCGCGACCCCGGTCAGCGACAACACCCGGGAGGTGGTCCGCCGGGGGGAGTTCCAGCCGGACCCGCGGGTGTTGCGCATCGAGGCGGACGAGGCTGATCTCATCCTCTACCGGCTCGAGGGCCAGGATCTGGGGCTCCTGCGCCTGAAGGCCCGGGGCTTCGGATTTCCCGGTGCCTCGGTCGACCAGGAC
>JBAPYD010000344.1:0-16089 GCA_049284555.1 Chromatiaceae bacterium
CGTCTGAGCAATCCCAGCTATCTGATCCACGGTACGAACAAGCCCTGGGGCATGGGGATGCCGGTGAGCTCCGGCTGCATCCGGATGCAGCCCGAGGGGATCGAGGACCTCTTTGGGAAAGTGGAGACAGGCACCCAGGTGACGATCGTGGATCAGCCCTACAAGCTCGGGTGGCTGGGGGACGACCTCTATCTGGAGGTCCACATCGACAAGGAGGAGAAGCGTCGTTCGCCTCGCTCCGTCATCCCGGAGTCGGTGGCGAATGCGGAGAAGCTGCAGATCGACTGGAAGGCGGTGGAGCGGGCTGTGACCGAGAACACCGGCCTCCCACAGCTCGTGGGAAGCCGGCGCAGTTCAGCCGAGAGGCTTCACTTGGACATGATCTTCTGATACATGCGGTCCAGACGCTCGGTGTTGGCGTCGCAGCAAGCCTGGGCGCTCTTGGCGGCGTCCATGGCCTGCTGGGCCATGTCACGGGCGGTCTGGTCGGTGGTGCAACCGCCGAGCAGGGAGGCGCTCAGCAGTGCGGCCGCGGAGAGGGAAGCGAGCTTGACGATCTTGGTCATTGGAAAATCTCCGTAGGTTGAGCCGTTAGGCTCTATTTTTATAACACAATGTTGGGGTTTTTCCGAATCTCAAAACAGCCGCCAAATGCCCCAATGAAGGGGCTGCTGCCGCAATTGAGCGGAATCCGAGGACCCGCGATGGCCAAAGACCACGCCATCGTACCGATCGAGTCAGGTCCACGTAGAAAGAGTGCGTCAAACGGGGCCGGACATCAAGTCCAGCGAGTCAAAAAAGCCCTGGCGTTGTTTCTCCGCAACAAACCCGCCGTGTCCGAGGCATGGAAGCCACGGTCAGCGAGAGCCGAGACCTGACGACGTCCAGGGCCTGTGGCATCGATCTGGGTCCGGCCCCAGGTCGCGACTCGGCGCGACGGTTCAACCTAGTCTGAAACCCACCCATGCAGCGTTACTACGGCCGCGGTTTGCACGACCCATCATCCGGCGATGGCCAGGGCCAGAGTCCCTTCCGTTGTGATGGATTCGTGGACCAGGGGACCCTTCGCGACGCGAATGGCCATGGGATGCGGCTCTCGGACCTTCCTTCGTTTCTTCGCGCCCTATTGGTCACCGATGGTACGGTGACCAAGATCCTAGAGGCCTATTTCTGGGAGCCCGTCGTCGTGGACACCCTGGAGCAGCGCTTCGAGGTTGCCGAGGCCCCGGTTCCTTGGATCACCCTTGCGGCGGGGGACCGCTGCCTGATCCGGGATGCCCGGTTGCGGGGTCTGCGCAGTGGACGGGCTTACGCGGAGGCCTTCTCGGTGATCCGCACGGAGCTGATTCCGGAGAGTTTCCGCCGTCGTCTGATCGATCGCGAGATCGGCATCGGGGTCCTGATACGTGATAGCGGTCTGGAGAGCTACCGCGAGGTCCTGGACGTGGGCCTCGACTCCGACCAGCTCGGGAAGACCTCCGTCTTCCGCACCTACCGCATTGTCATCGACGGGCACCCGGTGATCCTCATCTCCGAGTACTTCCCCCTGGAGATCTACCTGGGCGCGTGAGATCGTGCCTTGGTGGGGGCGGCCGGGTGCGGCTCGACCACCGCGGGCCACAACCGAGCCCGAAGGCCATGATGCCGGGCGTTTCCCCGTGCCTCCGGAGCGGGCCCCCGGGCCTTGAGAGACGCAGACCGGGCCGATCCCTCTGCGTGCCAGTGACCTGGCGGTCGACTCCGTTGTCTAGCCCCGGGACTCCACGAGGCCCTGGCGGTAGCGATTGCAGCGGTCCAGAAGCTCCCGGGTGCTCTTGGGCATGGGTACGCGGGCACGAACGATGTGGGTGACCAGGTCCGTGCCCTCGCGCAGGAGCCGAGTCCCGTCCAATGCCTCCTGGATGGAGGCGGCATCCGGTATCGTCGGTAGCCGGGGTTGGATGTTGCACAGCCGCTCTCGGGCAACGACGAAGCGGGGCCAGACCTCGAAGATCTGGGGATCGGTCCGCAGGATCTGGCACTTGCGCTTGGCGGCCTCCACCAGCTCGTCTACCCGTGGTCCGACGTCGGTAATCTGCGTGCTGATCGAGAAGGCGTCCCTGAGACCGGCACCGATGCGCTCGATGTCGCGCATGGCCATGGCGATCTTGACGTAACGGCTTTCGTAGAATGCGTCGATAGAGATCGAGAAGGCCTTGAAGGGCTCGCCCCAAAGCTCGTCGATCCCCTCGTCTCCGCCCCGATGACGCACCATCTTGCCGAGATCCAGGGCCTCGATGAGACACTGCCCGCACTCCCGCATCAGTGTATTGTCGGGGGTGATGGTGACCCCGGCGCTCTGCAGATCCACCAGGCAGGTGAAGATGTCCGTCGCGCGGTTGAACAGTGCCCCCGCCAACATGGCCCCGTTGACTCGCTTGCGCTCGATGTCGGTCTCCGCCTGATAGGCCGCGCGTGCCGCATCGAGCCGGATACCCGGGATGTTGACGCCATGCTCCACGTGGTTGAAGAGGCGCCGGGTGAGGGCCTGGATCAGGCCCTTGCGGGTTTCGAGCGCATCGGGGGGCGGATCGTAGTGCTTGATCCAGTAGCCGTCATAGTAGACGCGAACCTCCCCGTCGATCTCGCATCTCGTGCCGTTGGTGGGGGTTTCGGACATGCCTTGTGCTGGGGTTCCGGGTCTGATGGACGAAGTGTATCCGAGGGCGCGGGCGCTGACGCCCCGTTTGGCCGGCATTGAGGCTAGAATCGGCGGATTCGCCAGCGAGGGGGAAGGCCATCATGATGAGCAGAGACCGGTTCACGGCGATCGTGTTGACCCTGATCGTATGGGGACTCTCGGGAGGGGTCTTCGGGGCCCTGTTCGCCAGTCTCTACGAGATTCTGTCGGCCCTGGGGCTGGGCGGCTGGCAGCCGCCGGTTGTCGCTGCGGCTGCGGCGGCCGTGACGACCACTGCCTTCTACAGCGCCATGCCCGTCGCCCTGACGGGGGCGATGGCGGGCGTGCTGGCATCCATCGGTGCCTTGATTCTGTTCGGTAACGATTTGGAGATCACCGTCATGGCCGGGGCCGGGGGTGTCGCCGGGGCGGTCGCGGGGAGCTTCTACGCCTGGATGGCGGGAAGCAGCGGTCGGCCCCTCGCAGAGACCCTGACGGGTCTGATGGCAGGTCTGATCGCCGGTGGGGTCCTCGCGACGGTGGTGGCACTCACGGGCCACCAGGTCGGAACCCAGGTCCTGGCCGCTGGCGTGGTGGCCCTGGTGGGCAGTCTGTTCCAGGTATCCGAGCGCTGGATGGTGAGCCATGGGGCCGCGCTGCTGCCAGGGGGTCTTTCGGCCGCCCTGGTGGCCGGGATCGTTGCGACCCTGGTGGCGGCAAGCATCTGGTTGATGGGAGGAGCCACCGCGTTTGCCTTCGAGGGGGGCGCTCAGGACATCCTTGCCCAGGTGCGGCACGAGATCGGGCCTGGCTTCCTGGGCGGCCTCCTGGGCGGGGCGGTGACCGGACTGACCCTGGAGCTGCTGGGCTTCCACCTGGAGGACCATGCCTGAGCGCGGGATCGACCGGCACGCCGCAGTCCCCCGAGTGTCAGAGAGCCCCTAGGGAAGCGCTGACTTATTGCGCTTCCCGTGCGGGCCAAGGATGGTCCGCCATTTTCAGGGGCCTTAACCCCTCGAAAATGGAGCGTTCCGAGACTCGCGCGTCTCGGAACGCGAGCTGCTCAAATGCCAGGAGGGCATTTGAGCAGTAACTTGTTGGGAGTAAGCCCATGATAGAGACCCTGTTCTGCATCGCCATCGGTATCCTGATCGGCTGGAATCTTCCCCAACCCGCCTGGGCCAAGGACCTCCAGGATCGGGCGGTGGAGTTCCTTCGCAATCTGACGCGACGCGCTTGACCACGGGAGGGCTGAGCATGACCGACGTCCCGATCCCCACCCCGACGTCCGGCGGCAATCCGGCGCGGACCCCGGCCACCCTCATCCTCGAGGGCAAGGCACATGAGCTCCCGATCATCGAGGGCAGCGAGGGGGAGCGCGCCATCGACATCCGAAGACTGCGCGAGCGCACCGGCCACATCACGCTGGACCCGGGTTACGGGAACACGGGGAGCTGCGAGAGCGCGATCACCTACATCGATGGGGAGCAGGGGATCCTGCGGTATCGGGGCATTCCCGTCGAGCAGTTCGCGGACAGTCCCACTTTCACCGAGGTGGCCTGGCTCCTGATCTGCGGCACCTTGCCCACGGAGGCGGAGTACGAGGCCTTCTCGGCGGATCTCACCCGCTTCGCCAACCTGGACGAGGGGATGAAGCACCAGTTCGAGGGCTTCCCCCGCCCGGCACCCCCCATGGCCATCCTCTCGGCCATGATCAACTCGCTCTCCTGCTTCCACCCGGAGCTCCACGAGCTGGAGGATGCGACCCAGTTCCGTCACGCGGCGGCACGGCTCATCAGTAAGATCCGTACCATCGCGGCCTACGCCTTCCGTCATTCCCGGGGCCTCCCCTACATCTACCCGGACCCGGCCCTGCGTTATGTGCCTAACTTCCTGCACATGATGTTCTCCCAGCCCTACAAGCAGTACATCTGCCCCGAGCTGGTGCGTAAGGCACTCAACCTGATCCTGATCCTGCACGCCGATCACGAGCAGAACTGCTCCACCTCCACGGTGCGCATGGTGGGCTCCAGCGGCGCCAACCTCTTCGCCTCCTGCGCCGCGGGGGTGTGCGCCTTGTGGGGCCCGCTCCACGGTGGGGCCAACGTGGAGGTGCTGACCATGCTCGAGCAGATCCACCAGGGAAATCTGACCCCGGAAGACTACGTTCGGCTCGCCAAGGCCAAGGACAGCAAGGTGCGGCTCATGGGGTTCGGCCACCGGGTCTACAAGAGCTTCGACCCCCGCGCCCAGATGCTCGCCAAGATCGCCGAGGAGCTGGTGCCTCAGCTGTGCGGCGATGACCCGCTGCTGGACATCGCCCGGCGTCTGGAGGAGATCGCGCTCTCGGACCCCTACTTCATCGAGCGCAGGCTCTACCCCAACGTGGACTTCTACAGCGGCATCGTCCTGAGGGCCATCGGCATCCCCACCAACATGTTCACGGTGATCTTCGCCATCGGTCGTCTACCGGGCTGGATCGCCCAGTGGTGGGAGCAGAACCAGACCCCCGGCGGGCGAATCGCCCGTCCCCGCCAGGTCTACGTGGGTCCCAGGGAGACCGGCTATACCCCGATGGATCACCGGGGCTGACCCGTGGCGGACCGACCCGACACCCAGGCCGTCAAGGGCTATCTGCTGGACCTCCAGGACCGCATCTGCGCCACCCTCGAGGCCGTCGACGGGACCGCCCGCTTCCGCGAGGACGCCTGGGAGCGCCCCGGCGGGGGTGGGGGGCGCACCCGGGTTCTGGCCAACGGCGGGGTCTTCGAGCAGGGCGGGATCAATTTCTCCCATGTGCATGGGGAACGCCTCCCGCCCTCGGCCAGCGCCGGTCGGCCGGAGCTGGCCGGGCGTGGCTTCCAGGCCATGGGGGTGTCCCTCGTGGTTCACCCCGAGAACCCCTATGTCCCCACCTCCCACATGAACGTGCGCTTCTTCATCGCCGAGCGGGAAGGAGACGATCCGGTCTGGTGGTTCGGCGGGGGCTTCGATCTGACCCCCTACTATGGCTTCGACGAGGATGCCCTCCATTGGCACCGGACCGCTCAGGCGGCCTGCGCCCCTTTCGGTGCCGAGGTTTACCCCCGTTACAAGCACTGGTGCGACGAGTACTTCTACCTGAAGCATCGCGCTGAGCCCCGGGGCATCGGGGGGCTCTTCTTCGATGACCTGAGCGCGGAGGGATTCGAGCGGAGCTTCGACCTGATGCGCTCCGTGGGCGACCATTACCTTCCCGCCTATGTGCCCATCTGCGAGCGCCGCCGAGGGACGCCGTACGGGGAGCGGGAGCGGGCATTCCAGAAGTACCGGCGCGGACGGTACGTGGAGTTCAATCTCGTCTACGACCGCGGGACCCTGTTCGGGCTCCAGTCCGGCGGCCGCACCGAGTCGATCCTGATGTCGCTGCCGCCGGAGGTGAGCTGGCGCTACGACTGGCACCCGGATCCCGGGAGCCCCGAGGCGCGGCTCTATGAGCGCTACCTGAAGCCCAGGGATTGGTTGGCCGAGGCCGAATCGGGGAGCTGAGCGCCCGGCGGTCGGTCAAAGACCGCGAAAGAAGTCCAGGTGGGCGCGGGCCGCCGGCAAGATCTGGAAGGGCTCGGCGGCGGCCATGAGTGCGCCCGGGTCCGGATGCTCCCGCAGCCCCCGCGCGAGGGCGGCCGTCAGGGCGGCTGGGTCGCCCACCCGGACCAGGGGGACCAGGGGCCGCTCGCGCCAGAGCACGCGAAGACCAGCGGAGCAGTCCGTGGCGACCACCGGGGTGCCGACCGCCAGGGCCTCCACCACCACGTTCCCCAACCCCTCCCGCACCGAGCTCAGGGCGAGCAATCTGGCGCGCGACAGATAGGGGTAGGGGGTCGGGACGAAGCCCGGCAGGTCGAGCCGGTCGCCGATGCCCAGCCGGTTCCCCAGGCGCGTCAGGTGCCCGCGCTCCTTGCCCTCCCCCAGGATCAGGAGCCGAGCCGCCCGGTCGTCCAGCCGGGCGAAGGCCCGAAGCAGGGTGGCGAAGTCCTTCACCTTGCGCAGCCCGCCCACGGCCAGGATGACGGGGGGACGCGCATCCAAGGGCCCGTCCGGCCTGGTCCCGGTGAGCCAAGGATGGGGACACGAGGCCCGTGCCAGTGTCCGGCAGCCGTCCGGGAGAATGGGATTGTCGAGCACCCCGATGGGCACCGTCTCGACATCGAAGACGCGGCGCAGGTCGTCCGCGACGCCCGCGGAGATGGCGGTGATGCCGTCGAGCTGGGCGTAGCAGGCGCGGATGCGCCGCACCTCCCTCCAGGACTTGAGCGGGTTCCAGGGGTGCGCGGCCAGGCGGCCCGAGAGCGGCGTGCCCACCGCCGCCACCAGCCGGGTCTCCGCGGGCCACTGACGCCCGAGATCGGACTTGACCCGTACCGCGGCGAAGTCGTCCGCGAGCTTGCCGGTAAGCAGCACGTCGGGGCGCTCCCGCGTGACGAAGGCCTCCAGGGCAGGCCGGCGTCCCCCGGCGATGGGGAGGATCCGCACGGAGTCGTCGAGATCCTCCAGATAGGGGTGGCGCGTTTGCCCCGTGAGCAGCCAGGTCCGGACCCCGAGCCGGGCAAGCCCCGAGGCCAGGTGGGTGAAATTGCGCTCGACCCCGCCGTCCTCGAAGTCGCTCACCATGAGGGCGACGCGACTAACCTCCATCGCCCCCATGCTTCTTCCACAGCATCAGCCGCAGATACAGATCCGCGTTGCGCTCGACCTCGTATCGCTGTCCCCCGGAGCGCAGCTGCTCCCGCGGTAGGGGACTGTCCAGCGTCCGGGCCAGGGCCTCGGCCAAGGCCGGAGGATCCCGGGGCGGGACCAACGGGCCGTAGCGTCCCCCATCCAGGATCTCCCGGGGGCCCGCCCCGCAGTCGGTGCTGACCACGGGGGTGCCCAGGGCCAGGGCCTCGATCAGTACCGTCGGCAGGGCGTCCCAGACGGATGTGAGGACGACCAGGCTCGCCTGCCTCAGGTACGGGTAGGGATTGGGCGCCCAGCCGGGCAGATCGACCGAGTTTCCGAGGCCCAGGGCATCGCGCTCGGACTCGATCTCCCGGCGCAGGCTCCCGTCTCCGATGATCAGCAGTCGGCAGTCACGCCCCTGGCGCAGGATCGCGAAGGCGCGCAGCAGGGTGGGCAGGTCCTTCTCCCGCTCCAGCCTGCCGGCGAAGACCAGCACCGGCGGACCAGCCCCCCGAAACCAGGGGTGATCCGCCGTCGCCTCCGCGGCGCGGCGCAGCTCGGGGGTGACGATGGGATTCGGGATGGTCGTGATCGGGGCCTGGCTGCCCAGGAGGCGCCGAAGGTCCTCGGCCGTCTCCTGCGAGATGGCGACGATCCCCCGGTTGCGGGGGTACCAGCGCAGGACCTCGGCACGACGTCGTGCACCCTTGCCCGGGGGCAGATGGTCGAGCTTGACCCCGAGGGGACCATGGACGGTCACGTACACGGCCGTATTCGTGGCGGCGAGTCGTGCCGCCTGGAGGGTGAAGACGTCCTCTCGGATGCGGTGTGTCAGCACGGCGCTCGGGCGGTTGCGTCGCAGGTAGAGGGCCATGGTGGGAACCCGGGTCAAGGCCGCCATGGCGCCCATGTGAACCACGCGCACCCCCGGTCCCGTGGGCTCGGGGACGGGGTTCCGGCCGGCGCTGACCAGGAGGTCCGTGGGGTGACCCCGCTCGGCGAAGGCATTGGCGAGTCGGGCGGCGATCTTGGCGGTGCTGCCGCCGTCAAAGGGGCCGCAATAGATCGAAAGGGTTGGAGTTCCTTTCATCGGGCCGGGGCACCCCGCTGGCCGGTGAGCGGATCCAGATCCGCGAACCGGTAGCTGTAAAGGATCCCGAAGAAAAAGATGAAGAAGAAGCGCAGGTCCAGATGGGGCAGCCGAAAGTCGAACAGGACGAAGAGCAGGGTGAGGAGGCCGCCGGCGAGCAGGAAGGTTCCGAGCGCGGGGTCCGTGGACCGGGCCCACATTCGTCGATAGGCGACGATCATCAGGGTCAGGAACAGCAGACCCAGAACCAGCCCTGGCAGTCCGAATCGCGCCGCGATCTCGATGGGGACGCTATGCAGATGGGAGGCCTGGGGGGCATGGGTGAGGTGGACCTCGGACAGGGGGATGACTCCCTTGGGCACCAGATACCGGGTGGCACTGGTTCCGGGGCCCCAGCCGAGGAGGGGGCGGGCGGCGAAGAGCTCGAGCCCCAGGCCGTAGAGGTTGAGCCGAATGGCACTGGAAGAATCGTAGCCCAGGCCCCGGGGCGAGGACAGGTCGCCGGCCGCGGGGGCCAGGCTCTGGAGGTCGTAATAGATGCGCTCGCGGGACGACCAGAGCACCAGGGTCATCAGCATGAGGAGGAAGAGGGCCCCGGCAAGGATCAGGCCCGGCCGCGGCCGGGCCTGCGCGGGCCGCCGGGCGCCACGGAGCCAATAGATCAGGCCGAGGCCCCCCCCGACCAGGCCGAGGCTGAGGGCGGAGCCCCGGGACTGGGTGACCGTGAGGACGGCAAGGGCGAAGGCCAGCCCGAGCAGCCAGACGGCGAGTCCGATGAGACGCCTCGGTCTGCCGGCCAGGGTGAGACCCAGGATCCGGTGTCGGAACGAGACCAGTCCCACCAGCATCACGGAGACGAGGAAGCCCAGTGCCAGGGAGGCGAAGCCGAAGTCGTAGCGCAGCCCGGCCAGGATCTCGTCGACCAGGGACCAGTCGGACTTGCGCAGCACGCCGACCACCAGGCCCAGGGCCGCGGCGACCAGCACGGCCCGAATCACCCGCTCGTCGCCGCGCAGCCACCAGGCGGTGACCGGGAACAGGAAGGGGAGGGTCCAGCTCGCGATCGAGTCCCACTGCGCCGCGGCTGTCTCGGGAAACAGGATGGTGGCTCGCCAGGCGAGCAGGGTCGTGAGCGCGACCGTTGCCAGCAGGAGCAGGAGGGCTGGGTCTCGGCGCAGCCGGCTCCAGTGACTCGGCAGATCCCAGAGAAACAGCAGGACGAGCAGTCCCAGGGCGGCGTTCGCGAGACCGGTCAGGTTCCAGGCGGAGAAGGCGAACAGGACCAGCAGACCGGCCGCGAGACGGTCCCGGCTGGGGAGGGTCATCGCGGTCCCCCGGAGCCCGGCGAGTGCAGACGCACGAGGCTGCGCAAGAGGCGCCACCAGTGGGGCGCGGTCAAGGGACCCAGGTGCAGCGCCCTGCGGTGCGAAGCCAATGCCTTGGCGCGGTTCCCCGCTCGGGCGTAACGCATCCCGAGCTCCGAATAGCGGGACGCCAGCCTGCGGCGGGCGGGCCCGAGATAGGGTGTGAGGCCGGGGTCCGCGGCCCAATGGGGGTGGGCCGCGATGCGTGCCAGGGCCGCCTCCTGCACCGAGATCGTTTCCTGCAGCATCGGAATCGGGTTACGCGAGAGATTCTCGCCGTGCCACCGATAATCCGTCAGCACCTCCGGGACCCCGGCGATGGGATGCTCCTGGGCCACACGCAGCCAGAGGTCCCAGTCCCCCGCCAAGTGGAAGGCGGCATGAAAGGGGCCCACCCGATCGAGCACGTGGCGGGGCAACAGGACCGAAGAGGCGGTCATCAGGTTGACGGAGAGCAGCCGGCCCAGGGCCTCCGTCTGGCTCTCCGGAACCTCGAGGGGGAGCCGGGTCCCCGGAATCTCGCGTCCCTCGCGGTCGACCCCGCGGGTCGCCGTGTAACAGAGCCCGAACCTGGGGTCGGCATCGAAACGGGCAAGCTGCCGCTCGATCTTCCGGGGCCACCAGACATCGTCCTGGTCCAGGAGAGCGATCAGCTCGCTGTCGCTCGCGTCGATGGCCGCGTTTCGCGTCGCCTGGGTATTGCCGTAGTCGACCGGGACCACGCGCACCCTGGAGTCGAAAGAGGCCAGAATGTCAGCGGTGTCGTCGCGGCTGGCGTCATCCGCGACCACGACCTCCAGATCCCCGAACGTCTGGTTGAGCGCGCTGTCGATGGCGGCGCGAATGAACGCCGCCCCGTTGTGGCTCGGGACGATCGCCGTTACCCGGGGCACGGCGGCAGTCCCATGGCATCCAGATAGGCATCGGTCGCGGCCTCGACCCCGTAGGGCTGGGCCGCCTCCCGCAGGGCCTGGGCGGGCAAGGGGTGGTCGAGGGTGGCGATCAGGGCGTCCGCGAGCGCCGCCGGGTCGTCCACGGGGACCAGGCGCCCGAAGCGTCCATCCTGGAGGATCTCCCGCGGGCCGCTCGGGCAATCCGTGGAGACCGCGGGGGTCCCCACCGCGAGGGCCTCGATCAGGACGAAGCCGAGGCCCTCCCAGCGGGAGCTGAAGGCGAAGCAATCCGCGTGGGCCATGTATGCGTATGGCGCGGAAACGAAGCCGGGGAGCGCGAAGTCGGCCTGCACCCCGAGCTCGGCCGCGAGCTTGAGCAGACCCTCCCGCGCCCCGCCGCGCCCCAGGATCATCAGGCGGCAGGGGCGCCGGGCGTGCAGGGTGGCGAAGGCGCGCAGCAGGGTGTCGAAGCCCTTGCGCCAACACAGCTCCCCGGCGCTCAGGATCAGCGGTATCGCCGGCTCGCTGAACCAGGGGTGATCGGGGCGGGGCAGCTCGGCCGTGAAGAGCGATTCCGGCACCACGGGCGAGGGCACCACGCGGATGCGCTCGCGAGGCAGCCCCGTATAGGCCGCCATGTCATCCGCCACACCGGCGCTGGTCACGATCACCTGATCGGCGAAGGGATAGAGCCGGCCCATGGAGTTGCGCTGTATCCACCGCTCCAGGGGGCCGCGCGTCGCGAGGTCGATGGAGATCGTGGTCCCCGAGCTCAGCACCAGCCGCGTGGGCGCCCGCGCCAGCAATCGCGCCAGGAGGGCCGTGCGGTTGACGCGATCCTTGTCGGACAGCAGCACCGCGGGGGCCTCGCGCCGCAGATACCGGACCAGCCCGGGCAGGCAGCCATAGGTGTGGCGCGAGCCCAGATCGACGACCCGGACTCCCCGTGGGATTTCCGCCAGGTCCGGGCCATGGCCGCGCACCTTCAGCTGGTCGACGACAAAGCCGCGGCGGGCCAGGGCGGGGATGAGATGGCGCGCCGCCCGATCCACCCCGCTGTGTCCGGAGGTGGAGAAGAAGCAGGCGATGCGCGACTCGGCGCGTTGCGCGTCGCGTGTGGCGGGTCGCGAGGGCTTTGCCCGGGGGGCCGATCCTCGGCCTTCAGGTGTTGCCACGGCTAGCATACCCACTCCAGCGGATCCTCATTCGGCTCGGGCTTGAGGCCCGGCTGCTCGATGAAGAGCCGGTGCCAGATGGCGAACTGGAGGAGCGTGAAGAGCTCCCGACCTCCCCCCCGACCCGCCTTGCGGGCGCGCACCAGCTCGGCGATCGCCGTCACCCGGAACCACTCGCGGATCCCCCGATTGTGTGCCAGACGGGCCCCCAGGCGCTCTGCCAGCTCGCCGGTCAGCCAGTCCCCGACGGGGACGTGGAAGCCCCGCTTGGGCCGGTCCAGGTGCCCCGGGGGCAGGCCCGCCTCGGCCCAGTGCTTGAGGAGCCACTTGCCCCGATGACCCCGCACCTTGAGGTGATCCGGGAGTGACAGGCCGAGCTCGACGATGCGGTGATCGAGGAACGGCACCCGCCCCTCCAACCCGAAGGCCATGAGCATCCGGTCCGTCTTGACCAGCAGATTGTCCGGCAGGGCCGTGATCAGGTCCACGTATTGCCGCCGCTGCAGATCCGACCAGGCGGGGGGTGTCTCTCCCCAAGCCTCGAGGAAGGGTCGCCGGTCGGGCACCCCAACGGCCTGCAGGGCCGGTCCGAACAGGCGCCGGGACCAGCGGCTGGACCATTGCCCCCGGGTTCGGAAGCCGCCGCTGCCGGGACGCCGCAGGGCCTTGAGCCAGCGCTCGGCGAGGCTGGGGCGGTAGCGCCGGTAGCCGGCGAAGACCTCGTCCCCCCCCTCTCCGGAGAAGACCACCTTGAGCTCGGCCCCCGCGGTCTCGGCCAGGATCGAGGTCGGCAGATTGGCATAGTCCCGCATCAGCTCGTCGGCGGACCAGATGCTGTGGGGCAGCCGGGCGAAGACCTGGGGCAGGCTCAGTCGAAGCCCGTTGTGGTCGAGGCCGAAAAACCGGGCGACGCGCGCCGCCTCATCGAGCTCGTCCCGGCGGGATGCCCCGACATATCCCACCGAGTAGGTCTTGATCGGGCCCGAGCCCTGGGCGGCGAGCTGGCTCGCCAGGATGGCGGAATCCGCCCCGCCGGAGAGAAAGAGCCCGAAGGGCACGTCGGACCGCATATGCTCCCGCATCGCCTCCTCCATGAGCCGCCCCAGCTCGGCCTGGGCCTCCTCCAGCCCCCAGGGTCTGGTGGCCACGTCCAGGGGCGACCAATAGCGGTGATGCTGAATCGAGAGATCGCTGCCCAAGACCAGGGCCTCCCCGGGCAGCACGCGCCGGATACCGGCGATGACCGTCTCCCTGCCCGTCGCGAACTGGTTTTGGAGGAACTGGCGTAGGGCGACCGGGTCGACCTCGGGTCCCCGGGGCAGCAGGGGCAGCAGGGCCTTGATCTCCGAGGCGAAGGCGACGCGGTCCGGGAGCGAGACGTAGAACAGGGGCTTGATCCCCAGGCGGTCCCGTCCGAGGACGAGCCGTCCCGACGCGATGTCGTGCAGGGCGAAGGCGTACATGCCCCGGAGGTCCTTGAGGCAGGCGAGACCCCGGGTCGCGTAGGCGTGCAGGATGGTCTCCGAATCCGACTCCGTGAGGAGTCGGCGCCCCTGGGCCCGGAGGTCGGCGTTCAGCTCCAGATAGTTGTAGACCTCGCCGTTCGCCACCAGGGCGAGGCGCCCGTCCTCGGACACCAGGGGTTGGTGACCCGTCGCGAGGCCGATGATGGAGAGCCGCGTCTGGGCGAGCCCCACGGCACCCGCGATGTGGATCCCCCGATCATCGGGCCCCCGGTGGGCGAGGGCGGCCCCCATACGCCGGAGCTCCTCGGGATCCGGGCGACCACCGTCGCGCAGGATATACCCCGCGATCCCGCACATCAGTCCGCGAACCCGGCTGGCAGGGGCACAGGGGCAAAAGGGGAACCCTGGATCATGGATCCCTTATTGTCTGCCCGAGGGTGCGGATGGACAAGGAAGACTGGAGGTCTGCGCTAGAATTCCGTCGTCAGCCGACAGTCTGCACTCACCCCCATGCGCGCCACGGGCCTCTTCTTTGGGTTCTTGTTTCTTTGTCTGGCGGCGGCCGCGTTGCTGACCGTTCCGATCATGGAGACCGGCTGGCTGAATTACCCCCCGGAGCGGGTGATGGGCCGCCTGGCTCAGGTCCTGATCCTGCTGGGAATCTCGCCCCTTCTGATTCGGCTCCATCTCGCCAACGGGCGCGACCTTGGTTATGGTGTCCCTCGACCGGCCTTCCTGCGTGCCCTGGCCCTGGGCTGGCTCCTTGGGGTACTGATTCTGATCGGGCTGGTCCTCGCGCTCCTCGGGCTCGCGGTTCGTGTGCCCGACCCGAATCCCGGAGGTTGGTCCTGGATCGTGGGCAAGGCCCTCCAGGCGCTGGTCGCCGGCCTACTGATCGGGGTGCTCGAAGAGACCTTCTTCCGCGGGGCCCTGTTCACCGCGATCCGTCGTCGTGAGGGCGTGGGTCCCGCGATCATCTGGAGCGCCGGCCTCTACGCGGTGCTTCACCTGATGAAGCCGGGCGCCCTGCCCGCCGGCGTGCCCTTCGACTGGGCCGGGGCCTGGGCCATGTTCGCGGGGGTGTTCGTCGACGTCTTCCAGTGGCGTCACCTCGATACGGTCCTGGCGTTGCTGATGGTCGGTGTCTTCCTGGCCCTGGTGCGGGAATTCACCGGTCATATCGGCTGGTGCATCGGCCTGCACGCGGGCTGGGTCTTCGTCATCCAGGTGACCCGGCGCCTCACAGATGGGGATCCGAGCTCGGATCTCGCCTTTCTGGCGGGGGATTACGACGGGATCGTCGGCTGGCTCTCGCTCGCATGGATCGGGGCCCTGACCCTTGGCTACTGGCGCTGGGGCCGACCCCTTGGGACCAGAAGGAGATGCTGATCAAATGCCCTCCTGGCATCGGATCAGCTCGCGTCCCGAGACGCGCGGGTCTCGGGATGCGCGGGAAGCGCAAGAGATCAGTGCCTCCCTGAGCGGGTCTGAAGGCCGGGGCGCGGGGGTCAATCGGGATCGACGCCAGCCCCGTCAGATGCGGATTCCCCGAGGCTGCGCCGGACCTCGGCCCCCTCAGTCGACCCCGTTGCGGAGCCACCGGCGGACGTCGGCCAGGTGGCGGCGGCTCACGGGGAGGTGCTCGGGGCAGTCACGCAGGCACACCTCCACCCCACCGTCCGGCGCCTTCGACAGGCCCGAGAGCCGGGCCTTGGCCACGAGGGCGTTGCGATGGATCCGCACGAAGAGATCGGGAAACTCGTCCTCCAGGGACTTGAGGGACTCGTCCACCAGGATTTCCCCTCCGGTGTGGCGGACGGTGACATATTTGTGCTCGGCCTGCAGATAGATGATGTTCTCGATGGGGACCGTCTGCAGACCGCCGCGATAATGGGCGCTGAGGAAGTGCCTCCGGCCCGGATAGAGGTCCTCCTTGCTGGAGAGGGCGGTTCGCTGGGGACGGGTGGGCACCCGCACGCGCTCCAGGGCCTCCTGGAGGCGTCCACGGCGCACCGGTTTGACCAGGTAGTCCTCCACCCGGTGCTCGAAGGCGGCGAGCGCGTACTGCTCGTAGGCGGTCACCAGAATCACCGCGGGGGGAGGTTGAATCTGGGCGATCTCCTTGGCCGCCTCGAGGCCGTTCATGCCGGGCATCTGCACGTCCAGGAGGACCACGTCAATCGGCTTGGAGCGACAGTGCTCCACCGCCTCGATACCGTCCGCCGCTTCGCCGGCCAGCTCGTAGCTGCCCTGAATCTCCGAGAGCATGCGGATCAGCCGCTGGCGGGCCGGCGATTCATCGTCAACGACCAGGACTTTCATTGGCGCCTCCATGGGTAGGGGAATATCAGCCGTACCTGATAGTCGCCCTCGACCCGTGCGTTGATGACCTGGGCCTCGCCCTCGAACATGGCGGCCATCCGTTGTTTGACGTTGTCCAGGGCCATGCGGTTGCCGCGCGTGTGCCTGTTGACGGTCTCCTCCTCGCCCGGGAGCGAGTTGCGCACACTCAGGTTCACGCGCCCCTGGCGGTAGCGCCCACCGATCTGGATCAGGCCGGGGCGACGCGAAGGCGCGACTCCGTGATACACCGCGTTCTCGACCAGGGGCTGGAGGATCAACGGTGGCAAAGGGGCATCGCCAGGGAGCTCGTCCACGTCCCACAGCACTTGCAGCCGGTCACCAAGCCGCTGCTTCTCGATATTCAGGTAACGGTAGGCCAGCTCAAGCTCGCTCGCCAAGGT
>JBAPYD010000345.1:0-10781 GCA_049284555.1 Chromatiaceae bacterium
CTCACGGGCCGTCCAGGATGGCCGGCCCCGGACCGGCAAGCAGCGCAGGGCTGTGCCGCGAAGCCGGGCTCGCCATGTTCATGGGCTTTAAGCCCTTGAACATGGAGCGTTCCGAGACTCGCGCATCTCGGGACGCGAGCTGATCGAACGTCAGACTGGCATTTGATCGGCGTTCCTTCAGGTACCGTCCGAGGTCCGGGTCTGGCGGCCCGCATCCCCTTGGGATTGGGTGCTGCCGCCCTGGAGTAGCCCGGGCTCCCGGGTGAGGGCCGCCGAGATCTCGTCGCATACCAGACCAGGACTTGCCCCCGCTGGAGAATCTCGGGTTTGTCGGGCTCGCTCACATGATTACCAGCTCGTCCGTGTCCTCCGTCTCTTCCGGGTCCAGCGCGTCGCGATACTGCTGGACCAGGGCGGCGGCGGTTTCGGGCTCGCCGAAGCGGGCGATGTGGTAGAGGGCCTCCCCCTCGGTGACCAGGGGCAGGTTGGTACGGCCGATCACGATGCCCGCCACCGGCGAGACCACCGGCTCGTCGGCGCTGCGGAGGGGGTCTGCCAGGATCCCCAGCGCGTCCCCGTGCTTGATATGGGCACCCAAGGGGGTGGTCGAGAGGAGTACCCCGCTCTGCGGTGCCCTGACCCAGACGGTGGAGTGGGCGATGACCGGGCCTCGGGGCATGGCGTGCCCGCCGGCGCGTCCCCGGATCATGCCCAGATGGCGCATCACTCCCAGGACGCCCCGCAGCCCCGCGCGGACCGCGAACTCATCGAAGCGCAGGGCCTCACCGGCCTCGTAGACGAGCACCGGGATGCCGCGCTCCGCGGCGGTGGCCCGCAGGGATCCCGGGCGCAGCTCCGCATCCAGGATCACGGGGGTGCCGAAGGCACGCGCCAGGGGCGGCATGGCGTTGCAGGCGTCCAGGGCCGCCCGGATTTGCGGCAGGTTCTCCCGGTGCAGGGCACCGGTGTGGAGATCGATCCCGTGGGTGGAGCCCGTCACCACCTCGTTGATCAGGGTGGCGGCGAGCCGGGCGGTGAGCGAGCCCCGGTCCGAGCCCGGGAAGCTGCGATTGAGGTCCCGGCGATCCGGCAGGTAGCGGGACTGGCGGATGTAGCCGTAGACGTTGACCACCGGCACCGCCAGCAGGGTGCCACGCAGGTGGTCGAGCCCGTGGTGCTGGAGCAGGCGACGGATGATCTCGACCCCGTTGATCTCGTCGCCGTGCAGCGCGGCGGTGACGAAGAGCCGGGGCCCGGGGCGGCGCCCGTGCACCACGTGGATGGGCATGGACACGGGCGTCTGCGTGTAGAGGCTGGGAAGGGGGACGTCGATGCGGGCGCGATCCCCGGGGCGCACCGCATGGCCCGAAACGATGGCGGGAACGGCGATCATTCGGACGTCGTATCCTTGGCCTTGGCGACCGCTGCGATCTTGTCACGAAAGTGCCACAGGACGCCACCGAGGCGGCGCCGGTGCAATGAGCCCTAGCGTTGCGGATCAGCCCTGACCGCGCGTCCGGGTCTTCCCAGCGCTGGCGTTCTTCTCCACGAAGTCGACGATGAGGTCGGCGACGTCCTTGCCCGTGGCCCCCTCGATCCCCTCCAGGCCCGGGGTGGAGTTGACCTCCATGACGACTGGCCCGTGGTGGGAGCGCAGGATGTCCACGCCGGCGACGTTGAGCCCGATGATCCGGGCGGCGCGCACGGCGGTGGAGCGCTCCTCGGGGGTGATCCGGATCAGGCTGGCGGTGCCGCCCCGGTGGAGGTTGGAGCGGAACTCCCCGGGCTTGGCCTGGCGCTTCATGGCGGCCACCACCTTGTCACCGATCACGAAGCAGCGGATGTCCGCCCCCTGGGCCTCCTTGATGTACTCCTGGACCAGGATGTTCACCTTGAGACCCATAAAGGCCTCGATCACGCTCTTGGCGGCGTTCTCGTTCTCCGCGAGCACCACCCCGATGCCCTGGGTTCCCTCCAGCAGCTTGATGACCAGGGGCGCCCCGTTGACCATCTTGATCAGGTCCTCGATGTCGTCCGGGGCATGGGCGAAGCCGGTGACCGGTAGCCCGATGCCCTTGCGCGCCAGGAGCTGGAGCGAGCGCAGCTTGTCCCGGGCGCGGGCGATGGCGACCGACTCGTTGAGGGGGTAGACCCCCATCATCTCGAACTGGCGCAGGACCGCGTTGCCGTAGAAGGTCACGGAGGCCCCGATGCGCGGGATCACCGCGTCGAATTCGGTGAGATCCTCCCCCTTGTAGTGGATCGACGGGGCATGGGGGGTGATGTTCATGTAGCAGCGCAACACGTCGATCACCTGTGCCTCGTGACCCCGGGCGCGGGCCGCCTGCGCCAGCCGCCGGGTCGAGTAGAGGCTGGGGTCGCGGGACAGGATGGCAATCTTCATGGGTCCGGCGCCTGGTCTGGGGCTTGAGGATTGGTGGTTGGCAAGGGCCGCGGGGCGGCCATGATAACCAAATCCGCGCCAGGTCGATGCGCTCGCGGTATCGCCAGCGCTGGTCGCGCCCGACCCTGGGGGGCGAGCCCGCTCAGCCCGAGTGACTGGGGCTTCGCCCCTTGTCGAAGAGGGCCTCGACCAGGAGGACGACCACGCCGATGCTGATCGCGCTGTCCGCCAGATTGAAGGCCGGCCAGGGGTTGAACATGGCCAGGGGGATGAAGGGGAGATAGACCTGGATGAAGTCGATCACATGGCCGAGGAGCACCCGGTCGATGAGGTTTCCGATGGCGCCCCCGACGATCAGGGCCAAGGCCAGGGCCAGGGCCCGCTCGTGGGCCCGCAGCCGAAGCAGCCAGACGACCAGGGCCGCGCTGACTCCCAGGGCGAAGGCCGCGAACAGCCAGCGCTGCCAGCCGCCCGCCTCGGCCAGGAAGCTGAAGGCCGCCCCCGTGTTGAACATCAGGGTCAGGTTGAGGTTCGGGACGATCTCGATCACCTCGAAGGGCTCGAGGCCCGTCAGCACGAACCACTTGGTGGCCTGGTCCAGCAGCACCACGACCAGAGAGAGCCAGAGCCAGTGTCGCATCAGGCGAACCGGCGGGTCTCGCCCGGGCCCGCGACGTTCTCCACGCAGCGGCCGCACAGCTCCGGGTGATCCGCGTGGGAGCCCACGTCGGGCCGGTGGTGCCAGCAGCGTACGCACTTGGGGTGGTGGGACGCCGTGACCCGCACCGCGAGCCCCGGCAGATCCGTGTCGACGGCGCTGTCCGGACGCTCGGCGATGGGGTGCAGGCGCACCTCCGAGGTGATGGTGACGAAGCGGAGCTCCTCGCCGAGGCGAAGCAGCGTCCGATAGAGCGCGTCGTCGCAGTAGAGGTCCAGCTCCGCGTCCAGACCCGATCCGATGGCGCCGGACTTGCGGGCGGATTCGAGGGCCGGACCCGCTGCCGCCCGCACGGCGATCACCCGGTCCCAGAAGGCCCGGTCCAGGGGGTCGTCCTCCGATAAGGGGAAGAGGCCGGGATACCAGGTCTCGGTGAAGATGGTCTGGCCCCGTTGGCCGGGCATATGCCCCCAGATCTCGTCGGCGGTGAAGGACAGGACGGGGGCGAGCCAGCGCACCATGGCCTCGGCGACGTGGTACATGGCGCTCTGGCAGGAGCGCCTCGGTAGCCCGTCGGCCTGGGTCGTGTACTGGCGGTCCTTGATGACGTCGAGATAGAAGGCCCCCAGGTCCACCACGCAGAAGTTGTGGACTTTTTGGTAGATCAGATGGAACTGATAGGCGCGGTAGGCCTCGAGGATCTCCTGCTGCAGGCGCAGGGCCCGGTCCACCACCCAGCGATCCAGCTCCAGCATCCGCTGGGGCTCGACCAGGTTCGCGGCTGGGTCGAATCCGTTGAGGTTGGCGAGCAGGAAGCGGGCGGTGTTGCGGATCCGCCGGTAGGCGTCGGCGGTGCGCTTGAGGATCTCGTCGGAGACGCTCATCTCGCCGCGGTAGTCGGTGGCGGCCACCCAGAGCCGGATGATGTCGGCCCCGAGGGTCTTCATGACGTCCTGGGGCCTGACCACGTTGCCCTTGGACTTGGACATCTTCTCGCCCCTGGCATCCACGGTGAAGCCGTGGGTCAGGACGGCCCGATAGGGCGCCCGGTCATACATGGCGACGCTGGTCATGAGGGACGACTGGAACCAACCCCGGTGCTGGTCGGAGCCCTCCAGGTAGAGGTCCGCCGGGGCCCGGAGTCCCTCCCGATGCCCCAGGACACAGGCGTGGGTGACGCCCGAGTCGAACCAGACGTCCAGCGTGTCGTGGACCTTCTCGTACGCAGCCCCCTCGTCCTCCCCCAGCAGGTCCGCCGGGTGCAGCTCGAACCAGGCCTCGATCCCCTTCGCCTCCACCCGTTGTGCGATCTGCTCGATCAGCTCCTGGGTGCGCGGGTGCAGACCCCCCGTCTGCTTGTGGACCAGGAGCGGGATGGGAACCCCCCAGGTGCGCTGACGGGAGATGCACCAGTCGGGCCGCCCCTGGACCATGCCCTCGATCCGGCTCTGTCCCCAGTCGGGGGTCCAGGCCACCTGCTGGATCTCCCGCAGGGCGCCCTTGCGCAGACCCCGCCGGTCCATGCTGATGAACCACTGGGGTGTGGCGCGGAAGATGATCGGGGTCTTGTGGCGCCAGCAGTGGGGATAGCTGTGGATGAAGCGCTGCTCCAGGAGCAGGGCGCCGCGGGCCTTGAGGGTCTCCACCACGGTGTCGTTGGCCTGGAAGACGAGTTCCCCCTCGAACAAGGGGGTGCCCGGGAGGAAGCGCCCGTCCCCCCCCACCGGGTTGTCCACCGGGAGGTGATAGCGCTGACCGACGATGTAGTCGTCCAACCCATGGCCAGGGGCCGTGTGGACGGCACCCGTGCCCGCCTCGAGCGTCACGTGCTCCCCCAGGATGACGGGGACCTCCCGATCGTAGAAGGGGTGACGGAGCTTGAGTCCCTCGAAGTCCACCCCGCGCCCGTAGCCCATCACCCGATAGTGCTCGTAGCCCCAGCGGTCCATGGTGTCCTTGAGCAGCCCCTCGGCCACGATCAGGCGCTCCTTGTGGCTGCCCGACTCCACCTGGACGATGACGTACTCGAGCTCGGGGTTCAGGGCCACGGCCTGATTGGCGGGCAGCGTCCAGGGGGTGGTGGTCCAGATGGCCACATAGGCGGGGCCCTCGCCGCAGCCGTTGGGTGAGCTGTGACAGCGCACCTCCAGGGCCTCCGGGTCCAGGACCTCGAAGCGCACGTCGATGGCGATGGACTGCTTGTCCGCGTATTCCACCTCCGCCTCGGCCAGCGCCGAGCCACAGTCGATGCACCAGTGGACCGGCTTCTCGCCCTTGACGACGTGGCCGTTGGCGATGATGCGCCCGAGGGAGCGGATGATCTCCGCCTCGAAGGCGAAGTCCATGGTGAGATAGGGTCTGTCCCAGTCACCGAGCACGCCGAGGCGCTTGAAGTCCGCCCGCTGGCCGGCCACCTGGCTGGCGGCGAACTCACGGCACGCGAGCCGGAACTGGGTGGCGCTGATCTTGTAGCCCGGCTTGCCCTTCTTCTTCTCCACCTGGAGCTCGATGGGCAGCCCGTGGCAGTCCCAGCCGGGCACATAGGGGGCGTCCAGGCCGTCGAGCGTGCGTGCCTTGACGATGATGTCCTTCAGCACCTTGTTGACCGCGTGGCCGATATGGATCTCGCCGTTCGCGTAAGGCGGTCCATCGTGCAGGATGAAGCGCTCGGCACCCGAGCGCGCCGCGCGGATGAGCCCGTAGAGGTCCATTGCTTCCCAGCGCTCGAGCTGCGCCGGCTCGCGCCCCGCCAGGTTGGCCTTCATGGGAAAGCCGGTGTTGGGGAGGTTCAGGGTGTCTTTGTAATCGGCCACGGCTTCAGTTTCCGTTCATTGGTGTCGCGAGGGCTCGGCGCCTCGTATCGCAGTAGATTCACGGGTCGCGTCGGGGACGGGGGCCGGACCATGGGAGAAGGGGGCGAATCGGCCATGGTCGCGATCACTGGTCACCCGGTCTCACACCCGACTACCGGGAGCCTATCACCGGCGCTGGGCCGAGATACTCCCTCGCCGCCGCTGCATCCAGGGCGATCTGCCGGCGCAGCGCATCGATGGAGCCGAAGCGGCGCTCGTCCCGCAGCTTGAGCTTGAACTCCACCTCGAGGTGCCGTCCATAGATGTCACCGGCGAAGTCGAACAGGTGGACCTCCAACCGCCAGCCCGGTCCGCCGACCGTGGGTCTGGAGCCGATGTTGGCGACACCAGGCCAGGGGTGCGGCGCGAGCCCGATCACCTGTGCCGCGTAGACGCCCCGCAGGGGGATCATGCGGCGGTGGAGGTTGATGTTGGCCGTGGGGAAGCCGATCACACGCCCCCGCTTGTCCCCATGGCCGACCCTGCCCTGCATGCGGTACGGGCGCCCCAGCAGGTGGCGGGCCTGCTCGAGATCGCCGCGGGCGAGGGCCTCGCGCACCCGGGTGCTGCTGATGCGCTCCTCCCCGTGGGTGATGGTGTGCAGGTCCTGGACCTGGAAGCCTCCGCCCGGGGCGCTCTGTCCCATCGTGCGCAGCAGGTCATAGTCCCCCGTGCGCCCGTGGCCGAAGCGAAAGTCGTCTCCGACCAGGAGGAAGCGCACGCCCAGTCCGTCGAGCAGGAGCCGCTGAACGAACGCCCGGGCCTCCATGGCCGCCAGCCGGGGCCCGAACTCCAGGAGCATCACCCGCTCGATCCCGCACTCGCCCAGGGCCTTGAGCTTCTCGCGCAGGCGTGTCAGCCGCGCCGGGGCGCTGTCCGGGGCGAAGAACTCCAGGGGCTGGGGCTCGAAGGTGATCACGGTCGCCGGGAGCTCCAGCTCTCGGCCCTTCGCGAGCAGGCGTCGAAAAACCGCGCGGTGCCCCAGGTGCACCCCGTCGAAGTTGCCGATCGTGGCGACGCATCCCCGGTCCCGGGGGCGCAGGTTGTGCAAGCCTCTGATGAGCCTCATGGTGGGGCGGGTCGGCGAATGAGCAAAGGAGTATAACCGTCCAGGCGCGAGCTTCCGAGCGCCGTCAACGACGCCGCAGATCAGCCGTCCTGCCGTCGCAGGTGTCGGGGCCTGAGCCCGGTGATCAGGAGCCCGGCCCCGTAGGCGGCCGCCCCGACGAGGATCCAGAGGGCCAGCCGGACGGTCCGCTGACCCTGTCCCATGGCCATCCAGGAAGACAGATCGGCGGCACCCAGCGCAAGGAGCAGGCCCATCGCCGATCCAGCGGCGAGCACCCGGGCGACGAGGGGCCCCCAGCCTGCCGTCGGACGATAGGTCCCATCCTGGCGCAGGCCGTGCAGCAGGAGGGCCGCGTTGGCGAAGGCCGCGAGACTGGTCGCTAGGGCCAGGCCCACGTGCCCCAGCGGGCCCATGAGCGCCAGGCTGAGCAGACCGTTCAGGGCCACGGCGAGGAGCGCCACCCGGACCGGCGCCCGCATCCGCTCGCGTGCATAGTAGGCCGGGGCGAGCACACGAACCCCCAGGAGCCCCAGGAGTCCCCCGGCATAGGCCGACAGGCTCAGTCCGGTCATGCGCGTATCCTGGATGCCGAAGCCGCCGGCCACCACTCCCGCGGTCCCATCCGATAGAAAGAGCGTGGCGACGATGGGGCCCGCGAGCACACCCAATCCCACCGCCGCCGGCACCCCGATCACCAGCACCCAGCGAAGGGCCCAGTCGATGGTACGGGCAAACCCCTCGGGGTCGCCGGCGGCCTCGTGCCGGGCGAGCCGCGGCAGGATCACGGTCCCCAGGGCGGCGCCGAGGACGCCCACGGGGAGCTCCAGGAGTCGGTCCGAGTAATAGAGCCAGGAGATGCTGCCGGTGGCCAGAAAGGACGCGATCGCCGAGCCCAGCAGCAGGTTGATCTGTCCCGCGGAGGATCCGAGGACCGCCGGGCCCATTAGGCGCAGGATGCGCCGCACCCCCGGATGGCTCGGGTTGAACCTTGGTCTCGGCAGGAGGCCGAGCCGCGCCAGGAAAGGGAGCTGGAAGGCCAGCTGGGCAAGCCCCGCGATCAGCACCCCCCAGGCCAAGGCGAGGATGGGCCGCTCCAGCAGGGGCGCCAGATACAGCGCGCAGGCGATCAGGGAGAGGTTGAGCAGCACGGGTGTGAAGGCGGGCACGCCGAATCGCTCGTGGGTGTTCAGGACGCCGCCGGCGAGCGCCGTCAGGGAAATGAACAGGACATAGGGGAAGGTGAGCCGCACGAGATCCACCGAGAGGCCCCACTGGTCGGTGTCCCGAACGAAGCCGGGCGCGAACAGCAGCACGAGGAGGGGGGCCAGCAGGATGCCCAGGGTGCTGATCAGGAGCAGGCCCGCACCGAGGGTTCCCGCCGCGTCGTCCACGAAGGTCTTCAGGCCCGGCCGCCCCTCGCGCTCCTTGTAGTCGTGAAGCACGGGCACCAGTGCCATGGAGAAGGCCCCTTCGGCGAACAGGCGGCGCAGGACGTTCGGGATGCGAAAGGCGACGAAGAAGGCGTCGGTCGCGGCGTCCGCGCCGAAGGTCCGCGCCACCACCAGGTCACGCAGGAACCCAAGGATGCGGGAGAGGAGGGTGTTGCCGCCGACCTTGGCGATGGAGCTGCCGAGCGAGGCCAATCGGTACCCCCCGGGGAAATGGCGGCAGTATAGCGGGGAGCGTCGTGTCGTTGACAGAAGTTGCCGCGCTCGGCACAATGCCCGGTCTTCAAGCGGGGAGGGGTGAGCCTCACCGTTGCCGAACCCGATCAGGACCCCAGGAGAGAGCCCCTTGGCCAACTCAGCACAAGCCCGTAAGCGCGTCCGTCAGGCCGAGAAGCGCCGCCAGCAGAACGCCTCCCAGCGTAGCACCCTGCGCACCTTCATCAAAAAGGTGGTGAAGTCGATCCGCGCGGGTGACAAGGAGGCGGCGACCCAGGCGTACAAGGACGCCGTCCCCCGGATCGACAGCGCGGCCCACAAGGGTCTGATTCATTCCAACAAGGCCGCTCGCCACAAGAGCCGCCTTAACGCGCATATCAAGGCTATGGGCTGATCGGCCTCCTCAGCTGTTGCGCCTCGCGCCGCATCAGGCTCGCCCTTACCGGCCTAGAATCGCCGTGACTTGCCGAACATAGTCTTGAGTCTCACCGAAGGGTGGCACGCCCTGATGCCGCTCGACTGCCCCTTCTCCGGCGTTGTAACCCGCCAGCGCGAGCCTCACGTCTCCCTGAAAGCGGTCTAGTAGCCAGCGCAAATAGGCCATGCCTCCCCGTAGATTCTGCTCCGGGTCCCAGACATCCTTGACCCCGAATCGCTCTGCCGTCTCGGGGATAAGCTGCATCAGCCCCTGGGCATTTTTCGGGGATAGGGCACGCGGATCGTAGTTCGACTCCACCTCAATCACGGCCATCACGAGATTGGGGCTGAGCCGGAATTCTGGAGCCAGGGCTCGAACGAGCTTGGCGAGATCCGCGGGCGCCGGCCTCGGTCGGAGGTGCCCTCTGGCCGGCGCCGGTGTTGCGCCGTTGGTTGGGCATGTGGCCTGGGCCTTTGGCCTCACGCGCAATAGCTGCAGTAGGTTACGCGCTTGTGGATGACTCTGTCGTGCCGCCTTCTTGAACCAGGCTGCCGCCAGGGCGTCGTCACGTTTGACACCGCGGCCGCGCGAGTACAGCCAGCCGAGGTAGTATTGAGCGTCCGCATGGCCCAGTCTCGCGGCCTTGCAATATAGGCGGATGGCACGATCCACATCCGCAGCCACGCCCTCACCGTTCTCATATCGTCGTCCCCACTCGGTCAGGGATGCGCCGCTGCGCGACGCGTAGACCTTCTCGAAGTGCCCGGCCCAAAGCATGTTGCAGATCGATAGCATGGAGCCGAGGAGCAAGAGTCGAGCCGCGGCCCTGACGGAGGATATCCGTTTGCGCCGCCGAGCCGCTACACCTGCGCCTTCCAGCCTAGGCGAATGAGCATGCGATCCGAGCATCATGCCCTCTTGCTTGAATGTATCTGACGGACCCGATTGCGAGGATGAGAACCGCGCGAACAGCTTGACGGCGAAGCGCTTTTGACCAAGGGAAGCGCGATAAATCAGGGTTTCCCTAGGCCGACATGCGCGGTAAGCGTTCAGACCCTCCCCGTCATCCCGGCATGGACTGCCGGGATCCAGGCGCCATGGAGGGCAAATCGAGGGGGGTCTGAACGCTTACCATGCGCAACGGAGAAGCGAACACCGGCCACAGGGGTCTTCGGCCTCAAAGATTCCGAGGGCTGGCCCAGCTGAGGTTCAAGTAGACCGCGTTGGATACGGCATCCTCTCCCCCACCACCAAGATCCTGGGACCGAAAGAGGTAACCAAGCGAGATGCCCCAAGACCTTGCGATCTTGTAGGAGAGGCTCGGTCCAATAGAGAACGCGGTTTCGTCGCCCCCTTCGGACTCACCGCTCGGAGTCCGATTGCGAAAGGCGTTGGCAGTGATGCCGAACTGCCATTGGGGGCGCAGGGGGAGGCTCAAGCTCGCCACAATGCCAGTGCTATCCACAACCTCAGTCCCCGAGGATGGGGTCAGGTCGCGGCGCGCACCCAGCGTGAAGCCGCCACCGGCCTCGAACTGTCTGCTGTAGGTCAAGTTGAAGCTGGGCCCCGAGCTTTGCTCGGTTCGGGTACGCCCGTCGACTGTATCCTGGACGGTCTGCTCCGTGGAGCGGATTCCCGCTTCAGCCGCCAGGTCGGAAATCTCCGACAAGCGGTAGCGCGCGCCCGCCAAGAACCTGACGTTGTCGTACTCATCGG
>JBAPYD010000346.1:0-2134 GCA_049284555.1 Chromatiaceae bacterium
GGCCATGAGCTCCTCCTGCTCGTGGGGCGGACAGGCGATGCGGTAGTCCTTGTCCAGGACCTTGATGGTGACGCCGATTGGCTCTTCGCTCACAGGCTCTCCTCCATCGCACGAAGGCGGGACAGCATGGCCTCGACGCGACTGCGAGCCTGCTCGTTCTTTTCGATCAGCTCGCCCCGCTCGGCCATCAGGGTCTCCTGGCGGGCCCGCAGGGAGGCATTCTCCTCCCTTAGGCGTCGGCAGAGGTGGATCAGTTCGTCCACCTGACGCTCCAACAGGTCGATGTCGAATTTGGCCAAGGTTGCGACTCCACAGACATCCAGCGGCATGATCGGGCCCGGGGGTTCCGCGCCGGGCCGTCCAGACGGGAAGGACGGTCGCCGAACTATAGAAGGGGCCCGGTTAAGGGTCAATTGGCCCGCGGGATGCGCCAAATGTCCAATGGTTCCCGGACTGCGGGAAGATGCCGCCGTCTCTCGGACGCCAAACCGACCGGGAGTCCCGCCGCCTGAAGCGTGGGAGGAGCGATGTCAGGGAGGGGTTTTACGGCCTCTTCCCGGGTGAGTGCTATGATCCCCGTCGATCAGAGACCATCCGTCCTCGCCTTCAGGAGGCTTACACGGACATCGACTACGAGGGGGTCAGGCAGCTGCTGGCGCCAAGCGACCTGTCTCCCAGTCCAAGTGAGGCCCAGGGTATCCTGTGCGGACTCATCTGCGGTGGTGACCCTCGGCCTGCGCAAACGTGGCTCCAACAACTGTTGCCCGCCTCGGATGACGCCCGGGCTGACCTACTGGTTGCCGAGGCCCGGGAAGGGCTCGCTCGACTGGCGGACTGGACCCTCGGGGAGATCCAGGGGCCAGCCATGGGGCTTACGGTCCTGCTCCCCGACGACCTGGCCGCCCTGGAGGAGCGGGCCGCCGCCCTCTACGACTGGGTGCGGGGCTTCCTGTTCGCCCTTGGGCTGCTGGGGGTCAGGGAGGCTGATCTGAGCAGGCAGGCCCGGGAGGTCCTGAACGATTTCACCCAGCTCACCCATCTGGACCTTGACGCCTTGGATGATGGCGAGGAGAACGAGGCGGCCTTGACCGAGATCACCGAATTCGTCCGCGTGGCCGCCATGCTGCTGTACCAGGAGCGGGTGTTGGATGCCGCTCCCCCCGCGGGAGAGGCCGGGTGAAGGCTGCCGAGTACCGGCGCCGGCGCCGCGTCCTGCTCCGCGCCCTGGGTCGGGAGGGGCTCGCCATCCTGCCTGCGGCCAGGGAGGTGATCCGCAATCGGGACGTCCACTATCCCTTCCGTCAGTCCAGTGACTTCAGCTATCTCACCGGTTTCCCGGAGCCCGACGCGGTGGCCGTCCTCGCCCCCGGGCGAAAGGAGGGGGAGCTGATCCTCTTCTGCCGGCCGCGGGATCCCGAGCGGGAGCAGTGGGACGGGCCCCGGGCCGGGGTCGAGGGTGCAATCGCCCACTACGGCGCGGACCAGGCCTTCCCCCTCGGTGACCTGGACGAACAGATGCCGGGGCTGATGGACGGGCGGGAACGGATCTACTTCCCGGTGGGGGCGGATCCCGACTTCGATGCCCGGGTCCTGGCCTGGGTGAGCCAGGTTCGGGCCCAGGTGCGCAAGGGCGCCAGCCCCCCGGAGACCTTCATCACCATCGAGTCCCTGCTCCACGAGCAGCGGCTGCGCAAGAGTGCGGCGGAGATCAAGGTGATGCGCCGAGCCGCCCGCATCTCTGCGCAGGCCCACCGGCACCTGATGCGGTTCTGCCGTCCGGGGAAGCGGGAAGCGGATCTGGAGTCCGAGTTCCTGCACCAATGCGCGATCCATGGGGCCCGCTGGCAGGCCTATCAGCCCATCGTTGCCGGTGGGGCCAACGCCTGCGTTCTCCACTATGTCGCGAATGACGCGGAGCTGAAGGACGGGGACCTGGTGCTGATCGACGCCGGTTGCGAGCTGGACGGCTATGCCTCCGACATCACCCGCACCTTCCCGGTGAACGGGCGCTTCACCCCACCCCAACGTGCGATCTACGAGGTGGTCCTGGAGGCGCAGGCGGCGGCCATCGCCAAGGCCCGCCCAGGGAACGCGTGGAGCGAGCCCCACGAGGCGGCCCTCCATGTGCTGACCA
>JBAPYD010000347.1:0-4218 GCA_049284555.1 Chromatiaceae bacterium
GCCAAAGGCTCGCCGCGGTCGCCTTCGTCCTCATCGCCTACGCGCCCTATCTCCCGTTGGCCTGGAACAGCTACGCCTATTACGCCGCCGTCGCCGCCACCTTGCCGGCGATCCTCCTGGCCCATGGCCTCGTTCGATCGAGGGCGCTGTTGCTCGGCGTGACCCTGGCCGGTCTCTCCTCCCTGATCGCGGTTCAGGGCACCCGCTGGCTCGACCACCCCGGCCTCATCGGGCGGGCCCGGTGGGCCGAGGCCACGCTTGCGGCACTCGAGCGGGAGCAGATCCAGGTCCCCCTGTTGGTCCGACGTGCCGACGCGCAGCGCTTCTATGCCATGGGCGCCGCCGGACTGGCATGGCGGCTGGGGCTCGACCCGCGCCAGGTGGTCGTGGTCGAGACCTGTCCAAGTGGAGTGGCGCGCTGTCTCAGCATCGATGAAGATGGCGGTTGGGCCTGGGAATCGCCGACGCACGCTCCGGACCCCGACCCGGACCATGCCCAGTAGGGCACCGATTCAATCCCTCGGATTCAGGATGGCAGACCACCCCCACTCGCTCAGCGTCGTCGTGCCCATGTATAACGAGGGTGAGCTGCTTGGGGTCTTCTTCGCCAGGATCCGGGCCATCCTCAAGGAGATCACGGAAGATTTCGAGATCCTCTGCGTCAATGATGGGAGCACAGACGACACGCTGGATCGCCTGCGCGACTTCGCCCAGGCCGACCCGCGCATCAAGGTCCTCTCACTGACGCGGAACTTCGGCAAGGAAGCGGCGCTGACGGCCGGCCTCGACTATGCGAGCGGCGATGCGGTGATCCCCATGGACGCGGATCTGCAGGACCCACCCGAGCTCATCCCCACGATGGTGGAGAAATGGCGCGAGGGCTTCGACATGGTGATCGCGGTGCGCCAGAAGCGCAGCTCTGATGCGGTGATGAAACGGGCCAGCGCCAGGGGATTCTATTGGCTGGCCAGCAAGCTGAGCGACACGCCCATCCCGGCGAACGCGGGGGACTTCAGGCTCCTGGATCGCCAGGTGGTCCTCGCGCTGAGAAAGCTGCCGGAGCGAACCCGCTTCATGAAGGGGCTCTTCGGCTGGCTGGGATTCAAGCAGGCAAAGGTCTATTACGCGCGCCCCGAGCGTGCCGCGGGCCGCACGAAGTGGCGCTTCTGGGGGCTATGGAACCTGGCCCTCGACGGCATCTTCTCCTTCAGCACCCTGCCATTGCGCATGTGGACCTACCTCGGGGCGCTGTTGGCGCTGGTCTCCCTCTCCTACGGCGCCTATATCGTCATTCGCACGGTGCTATTCGGGGTGGATATTCCCGGTTATGCGTCCCTGGCAACCATGATCCTCTTCTTCTCCGGCATCAACATGGTCGGCCTGGGCATCATCGGCGAGTACCTGGGACGCGTGTTCCTGGAGACAAAGGCCCGACCACTGTACCTGATCAGGGAATCCATTGGATTGGATCCCGTCAGCTAAAGCATCAGCCATGGGGAATCGGCTCCTCACCCTTCGCCAGGGGATTCGTTTCGGCTGGGTGGGCGGCCTTGCGACCTTGACCCATGTGCTGGCCTTCGACTCCCTTGTCCGCCATCTGGACCTGGCTCCACTCCTTGCCAACCTGATTGCCTTCCTGGTCGCCTTTCTAGTGAGCTTCCTGGGTCACTACGCCTGGACTTTTCGCGACGCACGGGAAGGCGACTTGGCCGGATGGCAACGCAGCCTGTACCGGTTCTTCGCCGTGGCCCTGACAGGCTTGGCGCTGAACTCGGTCTTTGTCCTCCTGGTGGTCGATGTACTCGGCTATCCCCATACAGCCGCCATCGTCTTCATGGTGCTGGTGGTGCCCGGCCTCCTGTTCCTGCTCAGCAAATTCTGGGCATTCGCCCCGCCCTCGGTCGCCGAGTGACCGCCTGGGCCTGCCATTGACCTCGGGACGATCTCCCCGACCCCACGCGGGGAGATGGGGCGACTCGCCCCCCCTCAGAATCCACCGCCCGTGCGGAATCCACCACCGCCGCCGCCCCCGAATCCACCACCGCCGCCGCCAAATCCGCCGCCACCGCCTCGGCGGCCGCCGAAGATGTCCCCGAGACCACCCAGGTCGCCCATACCGCCGCCCCAGACGGTGCCCCGGCCGAAGCCGCCGGAGCCGAAGGTCGGGTCGGAGTGTTGCGGGCGGTAGCGCTGCTGCTCCTGGAGGATGCGCCAGAGGTTCTGGCGATCCAGCAGGCCGTTGAGGAACTGGCCGAGCATCATGGCGATCATGGCGTCGTCCCCGAAGGTGGAGCCGGCGCGGTCGTAGCGGTTGCGCTTGAAGTCCGCGCGAAGGGCCTCGAGCTCACCGAGCCGCTTCTGCTGCTGGGCGATGGTCTCCTTGAGACCCTGGGTGCTGGCCTCGATCTGGCGGCGCTCGTCCTCCCGCTGGAGCATGCGGCTCACGATCAGATCGTCCTCCGGCAGCGGTGTGGCGAGCGCCTCCCGTCGCAGCTCCATCAGGTCGTCCCGCCCCAGCTCCGCCGCCAGGAACTCGATGGCCTTCCGGGTATGCCCATCCTCACCCGTGGCGAACATGGCCTTGCGAACCACGAGGGCCTGGTGGTCCGATTCCGCCTTGCCGATCCGTGCGTCGATCGCGTCGAGCCGCTCCTGCTCCTCGGCCACCTTCTGCTCCAGGGCCGGAATGCCGTCCGCCCGCCGAGCGGCCTCGTCGAGCGCCTTGAGCGCGGCGAATTCGGTCTCGGCCGCCGCCTTGAGGCCCTCGGCATGCTCCCGCAGCCGCTCGGGGATCTCGTTGAGCCGGCTGTAGTTGGCCCGGGCGTCCGCGAACCCGATCAGCCTCGCCACCCAGCCGTCGAGCATCCGCGTGAGACCCCAGGCCTTGTACGCGGGCAGCCCGTAGTGGCGTTCCCACAGGTACATGAAGAGCGGGTCGCCCCGGTAAGACGCGCCCTTCTGCTCCCGCTCCGCCTCGCTGCGGCCAGCCTTCTCGTCCGCGTGCCTGGCGACCCGCTCCGCCTCCTGGGCCCGGTCGCGCTGGGCCCTGTAGGAGGGGTCCCCGTCGAGTCGTTCCTGCGTCTTGGCCTCCGCGGCATCCACGGCCTCGGCGGCGGCATTGACCTTTTCGGACTGAACGGTCCGCTCGGCCTCCAGGGACTGGAGCCGGGAATCCGCGGCTCGGAACTGGCCCTCGAGCTGCTGAAGGTCCGCCTGGCGCTGGGCCAACAGGGCCAGCACCTGCTGCTCCGTCTGATCCAGATGACGAACCGTCTCCGGGTCCGAGATCAGGCGCAGCCGCACCCGGGCCAGGTCCTTGTAGTCCTGGGTCTGAGCCCGGCGGACCTCGCCGAGCCTCCCGTTGACCGTCTCGATCTGTGACTCGACCGTGGCGATCTTTCGGCGCGCCTCGGTCACCGCCTGATCGATGTTGGCCAGGGTCTGTCGTCCGGAAACCATCATTGCCCCCCGCTTACCAGCTCGTGATCGCCCCGCCGGTGGTCTTCATCTCGTAGCGGGGGACCAGCTCACCCCGCGCCTTGGCGCCGAAGCGGTCTCGCTCGATGATGCCGTCGTCGCGCTTGTCCTCGGCGACGGCGCGGAAGGTGCTCTCGTCCACCCGCAGTCCCCACTGCGTCACCCGCTCGATCTTCTGGGTCTCTTCGTTCCGGATGGGGACGGTCAGGACCCTGCCCGTGGGATCCAGTGCCTCGACGATGATGTAGAAGTTCCGCGCGCCGGTGTTCATGTCCGGGATTCGCCAGACGCCGGTGTTCTCACCAGGACGATTGACGATGCGCACCGTGTATTCCTGGCCCAGGATCGCTCGGACATCCTCGAGCTGCTCGATGGCCTCCCTGGCAGAATCCCGATCTTCATTGCGCAACGCGGCCTGACCGGCGTTGAAATAGCGCTCCGCCGTCTCCCGCGCCTGATCGGTCTTCGCCAGGGCCACCACCTCCGTGTGGATCCCGGCGAGCTTCTCGGGCAGTGCCGCGTTAGGGGCGACCACGGTCACGTAATTGATTGCGGCCGCCAGGATCCCGGCGCCACCCAGCCCGGCAAGCCACTTGCCCCAGGACCCCCGACTGATGTAGATGCGGGCGAGCTTGGTCGAGATGGACTCCGGGGGCGGCTTGTAGGTGAAGCGCTCCTCCTTGAGCGCGGCGACCCCCTGCTCGATGACATGGTCTGGAACCTCGATTCCCTGGGTCGCGT
>JBAPYD010000348.1:0-2681 GCA_049284555.1 Chromatiaceae bacterium
CCCCGAAGCCGGGCACACCCCGCATCCGGCTGCGCGGCGCCCGGGCCCACAACCTCAAGGGGGTCGACCTGGAGATCCCCCTGGGTCGGCTGGTGGTGGTCACCGGGGTCTCCGGCTCAGGTAAGTCCACCCTGATCCAGGACGTCCTCTACCGGGCCCTGTGCCAGCTCAAGGGGCATCCGGATGAGCCGCCGGGCGCCCACGACCACATCGAGGGGGACGAGCTCATCGCCGACGTGTCCCTGCTGGATCAGGCCCCCATCGGACGCAGCTCCCGCTCCAACCCGGCGAGCTACGTGGGCGCATTCGACCTGATCCGCAGGCGTTTCGCCCGGCTCCCCGCCGCCAAGGAGCGGGGTTATACGGCGGGCACGTTCAGCTTCAACTCCGGCAACGGGCGCTGCCCCACCTGCGGGGGCACCGGCTTCGAGCGCGTGGAGATGCAGTTCCTCTCCGACGTCTATCTCCGCTGCCCGGACTGCAACGGCCGGCGGTATCGGGCCTCCGTCCTGGAGCTCGGACTGCCGGACCCGACCGGCGGTGAGGGCCTGTCCATCGCGGACGTGCTGGATCTGACCGCGAGCGAGGCCCTGGCCCGCTTCGCCGACGACGGGGAGCTCAGGCGCGCGCTGGAGCCCCTGACCGCGGTGGGCCTGGGCTACCTCCGGCTCGGCCAGCCGGTCCCGACACTCTCGGGAGGGGAGGCCCAGCGGCTCAAGCTCGCGGGGCATCTGGCGCGCAAGGGCCGAGGGCCGCGGGCCAGGGGCCGGACCGCGGTGCCCCAGGGGATGCTTTTCCTGATGGACGAGCCCACCACCGGGCTGCACTTCGCCGACATCGCGGTGCTGATCCAGGCCCTGCGGCGGCTGATCCTCCGGGGACATTCGCTGGTGGTGATCGAGCACAACCTGGATCTGATCGCCGCCGCCGACTGGGTCATCGACCTGGGGCCGGAGGGGGGCGAGGCCGGCGGCGAGCTGGTCTGTGCCGGCACGCCCGCGGAGGTGGCCTGCCATGAGGCCAGCCACACGGGGCAGGCCCTGCGCGGCTATTTCGAGGGCAGCGGTAGGTCGGGCTTCAGCCCGACAGCGACGGTTGGGGCGATCCGCGGGGGCCCGGTCGGACTGAAGTCCGACCTACGGTCCGATCGACAGTCCGATCGACAGGCCGCGATCGGCGAGGGTCCGGCGCCGGCCTATGGCGACGCCGTCGCGGCAAGCACCCCTAGGCCCTCCATCGACATCCACCGCGCCCGGGAGCACAACCTGAAGGACCTGACCCTGTCGATCCCCCGGGGCCGGTTCACCGTCGTCACCGGGGTCTCGGGGAGCGGCAAGAGCACCCTGGCCTTCGACATCCTGTTCGCGGAGGGTCAACGGCGTTATCTGGAGTCCCTCAACGCCTATGCCCGCCAATTCGTCCAGCCCGCGGCCCGCGCGGACGTGGAGGCGGTGCGCGGGATCCCCCCCACCGTCGCGATCGAGCAGCGGACCAGTCGGGGCGGTGCCAAGAGCACGGTCGGCACGCTCACGGAGATTCATCATTTCCTGCGCCTCCTCTACGTGAAGCTGGGCATCCAGTACTGCCCCCAATGCCGGATTCCGATCGAGCCCATGGATCGGCAGGCGATCCTGGAGCGGATCCGCCGGGATCACTCGGGCCAGCGGGTCGCTCTTCTCGCCCCGTTGGTCATCGCACGCAAGGGTCTCTACAACGAGCTGGCGGCCTGGGCCCTGCGCAAGGGCTGGTTCCTGCTGCGGGTGGACGGGGAGCCGGTCGAGACCGCCGACTGGCCCCGCCTGGATCGCTTCCGGGAGCACTCCATCGATCTGCCGGTGGGGGAGATCAAGGTCCGGGCGGAGACCGAGCCGGAGCTGCGCACCCTGCTGGACCAGGCCCTGGATCTCGGCAAGGGGCTGGTGCGGGTCGCGCGACTCAGCCAGGGCCGATGGGCCGCCGAGACCCCCTACTCCACCCAGCGGGCCTGCCCCGGCTGCGGCCAGGCCTTCCCGGAGCCGGATCCCCGGCTCTTCAGCTACAACTCCAAGCACGGTTGGTGCCCCAGCTGCTTCGGCACCGGCGAGGAGATCCCGGGCTTCGATGGGGAGCAGACCGGGGAGGAGGACCAGTGGCTGGAGCGGGTCCCCGGCACGGGAGAGGCTCAGGCCCCCTGCCCCGCCTGCCATGGGGCCCGGCTCAAGCCCGAGGCCCTGGCGGTGCAGTTCCGCGGACGCTCCATCGCGGAGCTCTCGGCCCTCCCGGTGGCCGAGGCCGCGACGGAGTTGGCCGAGCTGGAGCTGGAAGGCCGGGAGGACACCATCGCCCGCGACCTGCTCACCGAGGTGCGGGAGCGTCTGGGCTTCCTGGTCCGCGTCGGGCTGGGCTATCTCAGTCTGGACCGGGGGGCGCCGACCCTCTCCGGGGGGGAGGCCCAGCGCATCCGGCTCGCCGCCCAGCTCGGGTCGAACCTGAGGGGAGTCTGCTATGTCCTTGACGAGCCGAGCATCGGGCTCCACGCCAGGGACAATCGGATGCTGCTCGATACCCTGGTGGACCTCAAGGGGCGGGGCAACACCGTGGTGGTGGTGGAGCACGACGATGAGACCATCCGCCGGGCCGACGAGATCCTGGACCTCGGCCCCGGGGCCGGGGTGCGGGGGGGCGAGCTGGTGGCCCAGGGC
>JBAPYD010000349.1:0-1981 GCA_049284555.1 Chromatiaceae bacterium
CCCGACCGGGGGCCTGCCGTCGCCGGACCCAAGCGACCGGTCGGGCCCAGGCGAAGTCGGGGCGCCGACGGCGACAGGTGGACCGGCTTCGCCCGCAGCCCTCTGGAGACCCCGTGCCCTGGGACGCGGATCAATACCTTCGCTTTGGCGATGAGCGCACACGCGCGGCCGCGGACCTGGTGGCGCGGATCGACCTGTCGGGGCCCGAGTCGATCGTCGACCTGGGCTGCGGACCCGGCAACAGCACCCGGCTGCTTCGCGCACGCTGGGCCCGGGTCCTCGGTCTCGACAGCTCCCCGGAGATGATTGCCTCGGCTCGCGCCACCGATCCCGACAGCGACTGGATCGAGGCGGACATCGGCACCTGGCGGCCCGAGCGGTCCTTCGACCTCGTCTTCTCCAATGCGGCCCTCCAGTGGCTTCCGGACCACGCCGCGCTCATGGGCCGGTTATTCGCGACGATCTCGCCCAGCGGTGCCCTGGCGTTTCAGATCCCGGGCGACGCCTGCTCGCCCGTGCGTACCTTCATCAGGGAGATTTCGGAGGATCCCGCCTGGAACGTGCGCATGGCAGCCGCCCGAGGCGCTCTGACCATGGAGACGCCGGCCATCTACTACGACGCGCTGGCCGTCTCGGCCCGTGCCCTGGACATCTGGGAGACCGAGTACAGCCATGTCATGGAGAGCCCCCGGGCGATCGTGGACTGGGTAGCGGGCACCGGCCTGCGTCCGTTCCTCGACGGGCTGGATGGGCATGAGCAAGCGGAATTCGTCGATCGGCTCAGGGCGCGTGTGGCGGCGGAATACCAGCGAAGGGTGGATGGGCGCGTCCTGTTTCCGTTCCGCAGGCTCTTCGTGATCGCCTACGCCTAGCCCCGTCGCGCCCCGCCGGTCTCAGCGCAGGAATCCGTGCTCCGCCAGGAGCTCCAGGGTGAGGCCCCTGGACCTGGGCTCGGCCGCCCGGTCACCCAGCAGCAGGCGCTCCAGATAGCGGGCAATGAGATCCACCTCCAGGTTGACCCGGGTGCCGGGCTGGTAGTGGACGATGACGGTCTCCTCCAGGGTGTGGGGGACGATGTTGAGATCGAAGCAGGGACCGTCCACGACATTAACCGTGAGGCTCACCCCGTCCACGCAGATGGAGCCCTTGTGGGCGATGTAGCGGGCCAGCTCTGCCGGGGCCTCGATACGCAGGCGCCAGGAGCGGGCATCCTCCCGCCGCTCCAGGACCCGACCGACCCCGTCCACATGACCGCTGACCAGGTGCCCGCCCAGCGGCGTGGAGAGGGTCAGGGCCTTCTCCAGGTTGACCGGGCTGCCCGGGACCAGGTCCCCCAGGGTGGTGAGCGAGAGGGTCTCCCGGGAGCAATCCGCGGAGAAGTCGTCGGGACCGAGGGCCACCGCGGTGAGACAGACCCCGTTGACGGCGATGCTGTCTCCCAGAGCGACGCCCGCCATGGGGAGCTTGCCGGTGGTGATGCTGAGTCGCACATCGCCCCCGCGGGGCTCGAGTCGGCGGATGGTGCCGACGGATTGGATGATGCCGGTGAACATGTTCTTTGGAGTCGCGAGTTGCGAGTGGCGAGTGGCGGGACGGTCAGACCCGGCCGGGGCGGAGACGCAGACGCAGGTCGGGGCCGATGCGGCGCACGTCCTCGATGACCAGGGGGATGCGGTGCTCCATGCGCTCCAGTCCGGGGAGCTGGAAGAGCCCGCGGGCCCCGTCGCCCATCAGGTGGGGCGCCGTGTAGAGGACCAGCTCGTCGATGAGGCCGCCGGTGAGGGCGCTCCCCGCCAGGGTGGGGCCGGCCTCCAGCAGGACCTCGTTGACCTCCTGATCGGCGAGGCGGCGCAGAAGGGACTCCAGATGCACCCGGCCCCGGTCCTCTGGACACTCCTCCACCCGGGCGCCCGCCGCGCGCAGCTCCATCACCCGGGCGGGGTCGGCGCCAGCCACGCACGCGATCAGGGTGCCTCCGGGC
>JBAPYD010000350.1:0-2249 GCA_049284555.1 Chromatiaceae bacterium
TAATACCTGCTTCGGCGAGCCTTTTCCGATGCGGGGTTCGGCATCGACTCCGGCCGCTGAGTCCCATCAACGGCCGTTTATCGTGTCGTCAGGTATGACCGGTTTATTCGGGATTGGAGAAGTCCAACGGCGGAAGAAAACGATTCGGGCTAGACCCGATGCCGGCAAAGATTCCGCTGACAACTCAGAACCTTGCCACATCGAGGCCTATTGCTAGTCGTCAAGTCCCGGGTAATGAAGATCCCCAGCAAGCCCGGGGAGGCGGAAAAAGAGTGAGCGACTGTACAAGTGCCATTTCCGCAGCTGCCACAATGAGGATGGCGGTCGTTAACAAGGAAGAGGCGGTGCCCTGCGCTCGCGCTGCTCCATCAATCTCCTTTTGCGCCAGGTGGGCAAACCCGCCCGCGGCGAGCGCATCCGAGATCCCAACGCGCCCGAGATGCGTCTGCTGGAGTTTTTCGAGCGCGAGGAACTGTGCGACATCTCTGCCTTCCGTTCCATCGTCGACGATTGAAAAGCGACGAAGGCTGGTCGCGCAGGCCTCGCAAGCGGACCGCAAGACACGTGATCTCTTCGAAGACCGGGCGACACATCGAAAAAACCTTCATCAATCGCAAAAGATCCGTTTGTTGGGACGGGAGCGCCAGTCGAACAGCAGTGTCCATTTTTTTAGTGTGGAAAATGGCCTGGCTCCGTTCTTGCCGATCGGTGCCGGGGCAAATTGCCGCGGGTCCCAGCAAGCGAACCTTCATGAAGAAATCCTGGCACGAAGAAAGACAAGAAGACGTCCTTTCCTCACTCGGAGTCGGCTCAAATGGTCTCCAAGCCGACGAGGCCCGCCGTCGTCTTGCCGAACACGGACCCAACACGCTCCCGGAACCACCCCGCCCGAGTGCCTGGTGGCGCTTCCTCGCCCAGTTCCACAACATCCTGATCTATGTCCTCCTGGGCGCCGCCGTGATCACCGCCCTGCTGGCCCACTGGGTGGACACGGCCGTGATTCTGGCCGTCGTCGTCATTAATGCACTGATCGGCTATGTGCAGGAAGGCAAGGCGGAGAAGGCCATGGACGCCATTCGCCGCATGCTGGCACCCCGCGCCTCGGTACTGCGCGACGGGGTGCGCCAGACGGTGGACGGCGTAGCCCTCGTCCCCGGCGACCTGGTGCTGCTGGAGGCGGGTGACAAGGTGCCGGCGGATCTGCGCCTGCTCAAGGTGCACGGCCTGCAGATCCAGGAGGCGATCCTCACCGGCGAGTCCATCGCCGTCGAGAAGCGTACCGATCCGGTGACGGCCGATGCCGCCCTGGGTGACCGCAGGTGCATGGCCTTCAGCGGCACCGCGGTGACCAGCGGCCAGGGTATGGGCGTGGTGGTGGCCACCGGCGCGCGCACCGAGATCGGCCGCATCAGCGGTCTGCTGGCCGGCGTACAGGCCCTGACCACGCCCCTGGTGCTGCAGATGGCGGTGTTCGCCAAGTGGCTGACCCTCTTCATCCTGGTCGTGGCGGCAGTGCTCCTGGTCTTCGGCTACCTGGTGCTGCATCATCCCTTCGCCGAAGTGTTCATGGCGGTGGTCGGCCTGTCGGTGGCCGCCATTCCCGAGGGCCTGCCGGCGGTGCTGACCATCACCCTGGCGGTGGGGGTGCAGGCCATGGCCCGGCGCAACGCCATCGTGCGCCGCCTGCCGGCCATCGAGACCCTGGGGTCGGTGTCGGTCATCTGCTCGGACAAGACCGGCACCCTCACCCGCAACGAAATGAGCGTAGCCAGCATGCTGAGCGCGCGCCACCTGTACCGGGTCCACGGCACCGGCTATGAGCCCGCGGGCGGCATCGACCTGGATGGCGCGAGGGTGACGCCGTGCGAGCATCCGCCGATCGGGGAGCTGGCGCTGGCGGCGTCCCTGTGCAACGACGCCGAGCTGCACGGACGGGAGGGCCATTGGACGGTGGAGGGGGACCCGATGGAAGGGGCCTTGCTGACGTTCGCCGGCAAGGCCGGGCTCGACGTGGGCGAGGCGCGCGGCCGCTGGGCGCGCACGGACGTCATCCCCTTCGACTCGAAGCACCGCTTCATGGCCACCCTGAACCATGACCACGAGGGCAATGCCTTCGTATTCGTTAAGGGGGCACCGGAACGGATCCTTGCCATGTGCCGGGAGCAGCGGGACGAGATCGGTGCGGCCGCCCCCCTGGACCATGACTACTGGCTGCGTCGGGCGGAGGCGATCGCCGCCGAGGGCCAGCG
>JBAPYD010000351.1:0-1778 GCA_049284555.1 Chromatiaceae bacterium
TCCACCAAGGTCTCGAACCCCTTCTGGATCAGCGAGGTGAGCCCGCCGCACAGAACCACCTGCTCGCCGAAGAGATCGGTCTCGCACTCCTCGCGGAAGCTGGTCTCGATGATGCCCGCGCGCCCGCCGCCGTTGGCCGATGCGTAGGCCAGGGCAATGTCCCGGGCCATCCCGGTGGCATCCTGGTAGACGGCGATCAGGCTCGGTACCCCGCCCCCCTGCACATAGGTCGAGCGCACCAAGTGGCCCGGGCCCTTGGGGGCGATCATGATGACGTCCAGGTCCTCGCGAGGCTCGATCTGACCGAAGTGGATGTTGAATCCGTGGGCGAATGCAAGGGCGGCCCCCTCCTTGATGTTCGGCTCCACCTGCTCCCGATAGAGACGGGCCTGATGCTCGTCCGGCGCCAGGATCATGACGACATCGGCGCCGGCGACCGCCTCGTCGATGGGCCTCACTTCGAGCCCCGCGTTCTGGGCCTTGGCGGCGGAGGCCGAGCCAGGGCGCAGACCGACGGTGACGGAAACCCCGGACTCCTTCAGGTTGTTCGCGTGGGCATGACCCTGGGAGCCGTAACCGATGATGGCGACCCGCTTGCCCTGGATGAGAGAGAGGTCGGCGTCTTTGTCGTAGTAAACGTTGATCGTCATTGGCCTTGCCTAGGTGAGTGAATGAAGTTGTGTCCGCGAATGAACGCAAATGAACGCGAATACGAGTCCGATCGGATTTCTGTGCCACCCGCAAGGCCGACAATCACCGGGGGCGTCGCGGGCAGCGTGGCCGGAGCTGGAGCTCCGTAGGCTGCGAGGGGCAGATGCCCTAGCGCAACCGCGAACGCAACAGACGCCTCCGTTTGCGTGAATTTGCGTTCATTTGCGGACGCATTGAGCAATCAAAGGGTCAGGCCCTTCGCGCCCCTGGCGATGCCGGTGGGGCCGGAGCGGACCACCTCCACGATCAGACCCTCGGGGACGGCGTCGATGAACGCGTCAAGCTTCTTGGAGGCCCCGGTGAGCTCGACCACGTAGCTGGTATCCGTCACGTCGATGATCTTGGCTCGGAAGATGTCGGCGAGGCGCTTCAGCTCCTCCCGGTCCGGACGCTCGGCGCGCAGCTTGATCATCATCATCTCGCGCTCGATGTGGGGACCCTCGGTGAGGTCCAGCAGCTTGACCGTGTCGATCAGCTTGTTGAGCTGTTTCTTGATCTGCTCGACGATCTCGTCGTTGCCCGTCGTGACCAGGGTCATGCGCGACAAGGTGGGGTCATTGGTCGGGGCCACCGTCAGCGACTCGATATTGTAGCCGCGGGCCGAGAAGAGCCCCGCCACCCGGGACAGGGCACCCGCCTCGTTCTCCAGCAGCACCGCAATGATGTGTCTCATCCCATCGTTCTCCTATCAAGCCAGCTCCCGGTCGGACAGGCTGGGGGGTAGATGCATCTCGTGCTGGCCCTTGCCGGCCGCGATCATCGGATAGACGTTCTCGGTGGGATCAACCACCACGTCGAGGAAGACGAAGCGATCCTTGATTCCGAACGCCTCGCGCATCACGGACTCCAGCTCCCCCGGCTTCTCCACCCGCATCCCCACGTGACCGAAGCTCTCCGCCAGCTTCACGAAGTCCGGCAGCGCGTCCACATAAGAATGGGAATATCGGCTCTCGTAGAAAAACTCCTGCCACTGGCGGACCATGCCCATGTAGCCGTTGTTCAGCAGCACCACCTTGATGGGCAGGCTGTATTGCAGGCAGGTGGCCATCTCCTGGATGCACATGAGG
>JBAPYD010000352.1:0-11952 GCA_049284555.1 Chromatiaceae bacterium
GGCCCGAGGAGCGCACGATCCGGATCGCCTCCACGCTGCCGTCCCTGCGCACCGCCACGTGCAGGATCAGGCTTCCGTAGATGTGCTGCTCTTTCGCCGCCTGGGGATAGTTGAGGTTGCCGATGCGTTCCACCTTGCGTGCCCAGGCCCCGAGATAGCTCGCGTAGCGGAATTCCCGTGTGCTTGCGCTGACCGACTTGCGGCGCTGCCGATTGGCATAGGCCGTGGTTTGCGCTTCCAGGCTGGCGGTGAGGCGGGCGATTTCCCGGTCCCGACTACCCAGGATCTGGGTCGCATCGACGACCGGGGGCGGCGGGGCCTCCAGGGCCTCGGCGGGGGTTGCCTCTGCCGCTAGAACCTCGGGGTCCGGCGTCGGCTCCGGCTCTCGATCCGGCTCCGGAGCCTCGGCCGCATCAGTGGGCGGCTGGAGCTGGGTCAACGCGCCGTCCGGGGCCTGCTCCAACTGCTGAGGCCCTGGCTGCGATGCGACCTCCTCAGGTGGGATTCGCTCTTCGCTCGCCAAGGGTTGCAGTGGCTCTGTCGGGGAGGAGTCCTCGGCATCGGGTACGGTAATCGCTGCATCTCCCTGATTCGATTCGCCCAACCGGGAGCGCTGGGATAGGGCTGAATCCGGCGCCGGATCGTCCGTGGCGATCCCGTGATCCCTGAGGACCAAGATCTCCAACGCCTCGTCCGGGGCGGGGCCGGAGCGCGATCCGGGCATTTCAACGGACACGAAGAGGACCAGGCACACGTGCGCCAGTAGAGAGGCCAGCAGGGCCAGTGCAAGGTTGCGGTCCGAGGTTCCGCTCCTGGCGGTTGTCGCGACGAGGGGTAGGATCGAGCCGGCGTCGGGCGATGTCATCCTCAGCGATTCCCTTCAGGGCTGCCGGCTCCCTCCGCTTCGGGTCCTGGGACCGAATCCTCACCGTCCATGGGCAGGATCACGGGCGGACCGACCCGAATCTCCGCGTTGGCGTCCATCACCTCGAGCCGGGACTGCATCTCGGGACTCATGTGGAGGGTGCCGCGGCTGTCGATGAGAAGGACGAAGCGAATCCCCATCGCCTGGGCCACCCTATGCCACTGCTCCGGGCCCGCGATGAAGAGGGCCGTGGCCGCGGCGTCGGCGGTGGTGGCGTCGCGGTGAGCCACCGTCACCGCGAGGGTGTCCTGGGCCGGCCAGCCGGTTCTCGGATCGAGGATATTGTGGTACGTGGCCCCGCCATAGATGAAGTTGCGATCGTAGGCGGCGGCGGTTGCGACGCTCTCGTCCCCCCGCGTCTGGAGGATCGCGAGCACTCCCGAGCCCCCGGCGCGGCGGATGGGGACCCGCCAGGGTTGGCCGCTGCGGTCGCCGATGGTCCGCACGCTGCCGCCGACCTGTACCAGGGCGTCGCGCACCCCCAGGTCCCGCAGGACCTCCATCGCTTGATCGACGGCATAGCCCTTGACGATGGCCCCGAAATCGAGCTGGAGGTCTGGATTGGTGCCTTGCATCTCCAACCCCTGGATGCGGATGTCGGACATCCGGGGATTGGCCGTCACCAAGCGCGTGATCGAGCGCTGGCTTGGCGGAGGCTGGCATTCCGGGCTGTCGGTGTGGAACCCCCAGAGCCCCATCAATCGCCCTATGGCTGGATTGAAGAGGCCGCCGCTCTGCTCCGCGAAGCGCTGACTCAAGCGCACCAGCGGTACGATCGAGGGTGGGGCCACGAAGGGTTCGCCCGCGGGGAGGAGCTCGTTGACCCGCGCCAGGGGGCCGGGTCCCCAGGCATGCCAGGCCCGGTCCATGAACTGGAAATCGTGCTCGATGGCCGCGGCGGCCTGCTGGGCCTGAGCGGCGCTGACCCCCACCAGGCTCAGATCCACCTGGCTACCGAAGGCGTTGAAGCGCACGGTGGTAACAGGGGTGTCCCCCCGGCAGCCCACGAGCGCGACGCCGAGGAGCAGGGCAAGGAGGGGCCCAACGTGTCTCGAGGTCTCGCCGGGAGTCCGCCGCCATCTAGGCTGTCGGGCGGACCTCGACCACGGGTGCGTCATCGTCGGCTCTGGAAATCTCGTTTGTTTGGGGGCTCGACCGCCTGGCGGGGCCGTCAGCGTTCCGCCAGGCGCAACGCGATGACCTCCATCAGATCGCCGGCAATGTCCAGACCGAACTGGGCGTCAAGCTCGCGGATGCAGGTCGGACTGGTGACGTTGATCTCCGTCAGGTAGTCGCCGATCACGTCGAGGCCGGCGAAAAGAATGCCGCGGGCGCGCAGCTCCGGGCCCACCTGATCGGCGATCCAACGGTCCCGGTCCGTCAGGGGTCGACCCTCGGCGGAGGCGCCTGCCGCCAGGTTCCCCCTGGTCTCGCCGGGCGCCGGGATCCGGGCTAGGCAGTAGGGGATGGGTGCCCCATCGATCATGAGCACCCGTTTGTCGCCGTCGCGGATCTCGGGAAGATAGCGCTGAGCCATGCAGAAGCGCCGCCCCCGGTCAGTGAGGGCCTCGACCACCACGGTCAGGTTCGGGTCCCCTCGGCGCAAGAGAAAGACGTTGGCTCCACCCATGGCGTCCAGGGGCTTGAGAATGATATCCCCCTGGGCGTCCTGAAAGGCCCGGATGTCCGGCACCCGGCGGGTGATCAAGGTCGGGGGGGTGCAGTTGGGGAACTCCAATGTAAAGATCTTCTCGTTGGCGTCCCGAAGGCTGCGCGGATCATTGACGACCCACCCGCCAGCCCGCTGGGACCGCTCCAACAGGTACGTGGCAAAGACGTACTCCATGTCGAACGGCGGATCCTTGCGCATCAGCACCACATCCAAGGCGCTCAGGGGCCGGATGGCCTCGTCGGTGATGCGGAACCAGCCCGTCGGGTCATCCATGACCTCCACCCGTCGCATACGCGCTTGGATGGTGTCGTCGAGGGCGAACAGGTCGCCGATCTCCATGTACCAGAGCGTCCAGCCTCGACGCTGGGCCGCCAGCAACATCGCGAAGGTGCTGTCCTTCTTGATGTTGATGGACCCCAGAGGGTCCATTACGACGCCGAGCTTAGTCGCCATGAAACGAGTGTACCCCAGCACCATCAGCCTGTCAGTGACCCGGTAGGGCGTCCGGACGGTCGTCGGGCAACGGGGGCAGGCGCTGGCGACGAGGTGCCGCCTTGCTCATTGTCGGATCCCCTTCGGGTCACGAAAGCGCCGCGCCGGGCGGGCACGGCTTGCGGGACGGTGACGCCGTTCTCATCGGTCCCCGTACCCCCCCGTGGTACAAGAATCCCCGGCTCATCGGGGCATGGGCTGATCCCACATCGTTGGGTCGGATGCGATATCTGGGAGGCTTGGGTTGAGCGAGTCGCGTCAGCTTGAGGCGATCGGGGGCCGTGGGGGCCAGGGCCGCCGTGGTCGCCGTACCAGAGGGCACCTTCCGGTGCGGCTACGGATCGCAACGGCGACGACGTTCTCGCCGCGTGTGGGAGGCCTCGGCTGATGGGCGGTCCGTACAATGGCGGCGACGCGCCCGTGGGGCGGGTGCTGGTCATCGACGACAGCAAGACGATCCGCCGCACCGCCGAAACGCTGCTGGCGAAGGCCGGGTACGAGGTGCAGACCGCCGCGGACGGATTCGAGGCCCTGGGTAGGGTCCTCGAGTTTCGCCCCGATCTGCTCTTTCTCGACATCATGATGCCAAGGCTGGACGGCTACCACACCTGCGCCCTGATCAAGGGCAACGCAGCCCTTCGCCATATCCCCGTCGTGATGCTTTCCAGCAAGGATGGGCTCTTCGACCGAGCCAGGGGGCGTCTGGTAGGCGCCGAGCTCTACCTTTCCAAGCCCTTCACCGGTGAGGAGCTACTCGATGCGGTCAAGCGGCACTTGAATCCCGAATTCAGAAAGCTGGCCTAGGGGCACATCAGACGAGACCGAGGCCCGCTGTACATCCAGGCGTTCCGATCGGCGAGCCCCTACAAGCATCATGAAGAGCTTCTTTCGCAGAACCGACAGTCGTAACGACGACGAGGTGGAACCCTCGCTGACCGCCAGGACCGTCTTGGTGGTGGACGACTCGCCAACCGAGACGCGAATTCTCGTCAATTCACTGGTCAAGGCCGGCTTCCGGGTCGAAACCGCCTCCAATGGGGAGCAGGGGGTCGAGATGGCTCGTCGCTTGCTGCCCGACCTGATCCTCATGGACGTCATCATGCCCGTCCTCAACGGTTTTCAGGCGACCCGAATCTTGCGTCGGGACGAGGCAACGGCCCGGATCCCAGTGGTCATCGTGACGACCAAAGACCAGCAGACGGATCGAACATGGGGTCTGCGCCAGGGGGCGGTCGACTATCTGGTGAAGCCCGTCGACACGGCCGAGCTACTCGCCCGCATCCGCGGATTGCTAGGGGGCGGCTAGGTCGTGGATCCCAGTGTCTGTTCGGACTCTTGCGATGGCCCTCGCGCGAGTGCGGATCTCCACCGGCTTATCGCGGACCTGGACGCGCGCTTTCGCAACCTGGGCGCCCGCCTGCCGGGTGAGGCGCCGTTTGTGCCGACTTGGGCGGGGTTGCTGTTTCGGGTCCGAAATTCCCTTTTGCTTACCCCCTTGGATCAGGTCGTCGAAGTGCTGGAGTGGCCCGCTGAGACGACCTCGATCCCGGGCACCCGGCCCTGGGTGATCGGAGTGGCGAACAACCGTGGCACCTTGTTGCCCATCTTCGATTTGACGGTCCTGGTCCATGGAGGGACGGCGGCGCCACGACCGACAGATCGCATGCTCGTGGTGCCCCAAGACGGCGTCCCGTGCGGCCTGCTCGTGAACGAGACGATCGGCATCCGCCACTTCGAGATCGCTTCCCGCCTAGCGGGTACATCGGCTGGGCTCGGTGTGCTCTCGCCCTTCGTGGAGTACGCCTTCCCCCTTGATGGGGAGTCGGTCCCGGTGCTGGCCCTGGACCGACTGCTTGCCGACCCACTCCTTGAAGTGGTGGAAATGTGAAGTCGGGTCGAAGGAAGCCCAGAGGCGGGTGAACACCTGCGCCAGAACTGCGCCCACCTACCGCGACCGCGGTCCCGCGGCGGGACCAACCAACAAGACCAGGAGCTCGGTGCGACATGGCGACGCGAACCAAGAAGATGGCTGGCAAGTCCGACATGAGGGGGGCACGAGGCCTGAGTGTTCTGCTCTCGATTCTCGCGGTTGTCTTCGCCCTCGCGGCTGTGGCGTCCTTTGTCCTGACAAGCCGCATCGATGATCGAAACGCGCGACTGTCCCTGGCCGCAGCGGCCCAGACGACCCTCGTCCAGCAAATGGCCCGTTCCGCAAGCGATTCTATACGAGGAGATGTCCCGGCCTTCGGGCGTCTGCGCGGGGAACGCGATCGCTTCCAGGCCGCCATGGATAGTCTGCGGGGCGACCCCACGGCTCCAGGTCTTGGCTCCCCCGCTCCCGGGGTCGTTGCCCAGCTGGATGCCGTGGACCTCGCTTGGCGGGACTACCGCGCAGAGGTCGACCGAATCCTCACCGCCCAGGAGGCAATTCTCGATCTTCACCGACTCGTTCAGAGCACCGGTGCCCGGCTTCCCGACTTGGGCCTGGCCATGGGTCGCGCCGCGGATCTCATCGCCAAGGAGGGGGCCTCGACCGCTCAGGTCCTGGAGGCTGGCCGCCAACTTGCCCGAATGGAGGTCATGAAGGCCGCCGTGAGCCGATTGTTGGCGGGGGGTAGCGAGGCCGGGAAGGCGGTCAAGACCGGCACCCTGGCGGCCGATGAGTTCGCCACGGTCCTGAAGCGTCTCGAGCAACAGTCGAGCGAGGGGGGGCAGTCCGCCGCCCGGGGCGCTTTGGAGGAGACCGGGCGCATGTTCACGGCCATGCGCTCCGGCGCCGACCAGATGGTCAAGCTGGTACCCGCTGCCCTTCCGGCCATGGACTCCCTACCTGTCCTCGAAGCCGCTGGTGCCAGGCTGGATGACGCGCTGGACGGCCTCGTGGAGGCATACCGTGTGGCACCTGGCGGGCTACGACTGGGGCCCGTTTCTGTCGGCGACTGGTCGGTGCCCGCATTCAGCGTTTTGGCACTGCTCTCCGTATTGGGACTTGGGGCGCGGATCCTCGTTGGCGCCCGGCGCCAGGAGGCCGCTTCCCGGGCGCAGGCCGGGCGGGACGAGCAGGCCATCCAGCGGCTCCTGGACGAGATGGGCAACCTCGCCGACGGAGATCTCACCGTCGAGGCGACGGTCACCGAGGACAAGACGGGGGCGATCGCGGATTCGATCAACTACGCGGTCGAGGCCCTGCGGGGACTGGTGACGACCATCAACAAGACCGCGGAAAAGGTCAGTCACTCGGCCCAGGAGAGCCGGTCGATCGCCCAGCGTTTGACCCAGGCCACCGCGGTTCAGTCCGACCAGATCAGCAAAACCTCAGGGGCGATCCAGTCCCTGACGCAGCAGATCGACGAGGTGGCCAGAAACGCCGGTGAATCTGCCGAGGTGGCGTCGCGGTCGGTTGAGGTGGCTGGACGGGGTGCCCAGACGGTGCGCGACACCATCCAGGGTATGGACGGCATCCGTGAGCAGATCCAAGAGACCTCCAAGCGCATCAAGCGGCTCGGAGAGTCCTCCCAGGAGATTGGCGAGATCGTCGAGTTGATCGACGACATCGCCGATCAGACCAATATCCTGGCGCTGAACGCGGCCATGCAGGCGGCCATGGCGGGCGACGCCGGGCGGGGTTTCGCGGTGGTTGCAGATGAGGTGCAGCGCCTCGCCGAACGTTCGCGCAACGCAACCAAGCAGATCGAAGTGCTCGTTCGAACGATCCAGGCGGACACCAATGAAGCGGTGAGCTCCATGGAGGCAAGCACCGCTGGTGTGGTGGAAGGGGCCAATCTGGCGGAGAACGCCGGCGACGCTCTGAGGGAAATCGAGAACGTGTCCGCCTACATCGCGGAGATCACCAAGCGGATTGCCGACTCGGCCCAGAGTCAGTCCCGCCAGGCTGCCGAAATCAACGGGACAGTGCAGGCGATCCGGGGGATTACCGAGGAGACCGAGGACGGTACGCGGAGGGTGGCGGCGTCGGTGGAGGAGCTGGTTCAGCTCGCCAGCGAGCTGCAGCGCTCCGTGGCAGGTTTCCGGCTCCCCTAGGAGGCGAGCCCGGCCCTCGGGCAGCCGTAGCGATCTCCACGGGGTAAAGATTCCATGGCCGAGAAGGTTGTCGGCGCCCTCAAGTGGGTCAAGGGCGAGATCGTCGCGACCCTGCGCCGGGTCAGAGACCTGGTGGAGTCCTACGGGTCCAGTGGCGAGTCGGCCCCGATGCATGAGGTGGCCACCGCCCTGCGGGAGGTCTGGGGTGTTCTGACAGCCCTCGAGCTCGCTCTTCCGGCGCGCCTGGCCAAGGAGATGCAGTGCCTAGCGGAGAGTATCCGGGACGGACAGGTTCCGAGCCCGGAGGGTGCTGCCGAGGCCCTGATGTTGGCCCTGATCCAGCTGCCTAATCACCTGGACCGCCTGGACTCGGGTGTCGAGCCCCCTCCCTTGAGCCTATGGCCGTGCATCAACGACTTGAGGGAGTCCCGCGGGACCCCCCCACTGACCCAGGCGGAACTTCTGGTGCCTGGCTCGGTCCTGGCGGCGGATGTGGAGTCAGAGCAAACGCCAGAGGCGCTGGACTCCATGGGCGGGACAATCCGCAAGGTGCGTCCTCACTTTCTCCGCCATTTGCTGCAGTGGTACCGCCCCGCCACGAGCAGTGAGGGACTGCTCAACCTGAGGCGTCTGTTTCATCAGACCTATCGCTATCTCGAGGAGGGTGTCCTCGCCGACCTTTTCCGTCTCGCGGAGGCCTACGGGGAGGCCCTGGAGATGGGCCAGGTGTCGGATGAGGTTGGTGCGCGGGCGTTGCTCGGACGCCTAGATCGGATTTTCAAGCCACTCATCCAGACCCCGCCCGAATGGCCGCGAGTCCAGGTCCGCGATCTGTTCGACGATCTGCTGAACGCTCTCTCCCGAGGGGCCGAGCCGCCTGAAGTGGTCGTGGAGCTGCAGCGCCGTTACGGGTACCCCGCGCTGGGCGATCTACCGGAGGGCGTCAGCGAGGCTCTGGCAGAGCTCGCCTCCTCGGCTCTGACGGAGATCGGTAACATCAAGGAGCGATTGGATCTCTTCGTACGGAGCGGGCGCTCGGAGCGGACCCTCTTGGAGGAGATTCGGTTTGGTCTCCAGGAGCTAGCGCATAGCCTAGAGGTAGCCCGCACAGGTCGGTTACCCGAGCGTCTGCAGACTCTCGCCGACGGCTTCCGCGATCTCGGGGTGTTCGACGCCGGAGGGGACGCCTTGCGCCTCGAGCCGCTGGCAGCCGAGCTCCTCGGGATCGAGGCCTCGCTCAGGGCCTTCGCGGAGCGTCGTTGCCCGCCGGATGGCACGGGTGGCGGATCGGGCCTGTTTGCAGGGGAGCTGCGCTCCGCGACGCTCCGCGAGAGCCGGGGTGAGCTGGCGGGAGTGAAGCGCGCGATTCTCAGCTGTCTCGAACAGGGACAACGCCCGGGGGCGTTGGCTCAGGTTACGGCGCAGCTCGCCAACGTGTCGGGTGCCCTTCAGGTCCTGGGCGACGACGCCGGGGGCCATCTCGCCGAGGACATTGCCGCCCTCGTCCGCCGTCGTTACCTCGTACCGGACCAGCAGGTCCACGAGGAGGCCCTGGTCTTGCTGGCGGATGCCGTTGCAGCGTTGGAGCTGCATGTCGAGCGGCTGGAGGAAGGGTCGCCCGATTCGGAGACTCTGGTCGCTCAGGCCCGCGAGTCTCTCACCGCCCTAGACCTGCTCGCTGACGAGGTTCCGGGGACCCCCGTCGCGTCCTGCGTCCAGGTTCGGGGGCATGTCGAATCGGCGCCCGCTTGCACGGATGCGGAGGACGGTTCGGCCACCGGCGATCGGTCTAGCGGCATTGCCGAGGAATTCCTGGAGGTCTTCCTCGAAGAGGCGCGCGAGGAGGTTGCCTCCGCGGGCGAGCAGTTCGCCCGATGGCGCACCGAACTCGGGGATCAGGAGTCCCTGACGATCCTCAGGCGCAGCTTCCACACCCTCAAGGGCAGCGGACGGCTGGTGGGAGCGCAGTGCGTGGCGCAGCTCGGCCAGGCAGTCGAGCGGCTGCTCAATCGGGTCCTGGATGGGGCGCTGGAGCCGGGGGCGGATCTGTTGGCCCTCATCGAGGATGCGGTAATCCTCCTGCCCGACGTCGTGAGTGCCGAGGCGGATGGCCGTCCGATCTCGGTCGCGGCGCTCGTGGAACGGACTGATCGTGTGCTCGCAGGCGCGGGACCAGAGGCCGCAAACGGCGAGGGGAAGGCGCTTCAGGAGGCGACGCACCGCGCCGAGGTCCTCCCCTCGCCAAGCGTCCCGCCTGTCTCGGGGTGCGAGAAGCCACCCGAGGGTGAGCGGCTGGAGAGCGAAGACAGTGGGACCGTGCCTCTGGGCCTCGGGGCCGAGGACTCGCTGGCGCGGACGGGTTTGCAGGAACTCCTTGATCAAGCACCACCGCCGGCCGATCACGAGAGCCAGTTCGTTGCGGACGAGGAGTTGCTGGAGATTTTCCGGGGAGAGACCGGTGAGCACCTTGCCGCGCTACGAGCCTTCCTGGCTCAGGCCAGCCGCGGCGAACGGATACCGGACGAGGCCGTGGTGCGGGCCCTGCATACCCTCGCCGGTAGTGCGCGAATGGCCGGAATTGACTCCATCGCCCAGGTCGCCAAGCCCCTGGAGCTTCGTTTCCGGTCTCAGCAGGAGCGACGTATTCCCCTGTCGGAGGGGCTCCTGGAACTGCTCACCCAGGCTGTGGACGGGATAGAGGCTCGAATCGCGGAGCTCCCGGGACACGGCGCGAGCGCGGGCGTGCTGCTTGCCCTGGCCAGGTCGATCGCCCAACTGCAGGATTCCGCGGTCGTGTCGGCCTCGGGTGATGGTCCGTCGGGGCCAAGCACTTCTCCGGAGGCCACGCCGCAAGTCCCGAGCTCGGAGGTGCAGGGCGCCGAATCGACGCTTGCTCACCCGGTGAAGTCCGCTGACGAGAACGCGGTCGTCGGGCTCGTTCAAGAACCGGAGCCCGTGGTCGAGATGGAGACGGCTCTGGAACCAGGGCCCGACACGACGGTCGCGCCTGGACCGGAGAAGGCGATGCCGGCTCCTGATCTAGCGGCGAACGCGGCCGACACCGGGTCCGAGCCGGCGGCCGCGACCGTCCCCGTGTCCATCGACGTGCAGGAGTCCTCCTCCAAGGATGGGCCGGCGAAGGAGGAGGCGTGTCCGCCTCCGACCGTTGCCCCGCCGGTCGATCCTGGGGAGGAATTCGAGGCGCAGCCAGCGGATTCGGACCTCAAGAACCTGTTTCTGGAGGACGCACGGGAACTGCTTGAGCGCATCGACGCCCAGATCCGCGCATGGCAGCTCGCTCCCCAGGACCCCGGGGTTCCGGACGCCCTCAAGCGCAACCTCCACACACTCAAGGGCAGCGCCAGGCTTACCGGCATCACCGCAATCGGCGACCTTAGTCATGCCCTGGAGAGCCATCTGACGGCGGCAGGCGATTCGGGCGCCGAGGTTGACGAAACGACCCTGGATCTCGCCCAGAAGACAGCGGATATTCTCGCGATTCAGGTAGAGGCCCTGGAGCGCGGGGCGCCTATACCCCGTGCCCGCGGTCTCGTCGAGGCCCTGAGCGGACCGCCGGAGAGTGCGGGGAATCTGCCCGCGACGCCGGATCTGAGCGTCACCCGTCCCCCCGTTGGGAACGAGGCTGTGGTCGGGACACCCGCACCTGGCCCGTTCGCCGCCCTGGTCAGGGAGAAGGAGGCGGGCTCTCCTGCGGCTGCGGTGCCACAGATCCGGGTCAGGGGCGATCTACTCAACCGGCTGGTGGACTTCTCCGGCGAGATCGGTCTCTACCGGGCACGCTTGTCCCAGCGCAACGGCCTCATGGGATTTGGCCTCGGCGAGCTGGGCCAGACGGTGACCCGGTTGCGGGAGCAGCTGCGACTGCTGGAGATCGAGACCGAGACCCAGATTCTCCATCGCTTCGAGGGTCAGGGCGTCAGCCAGGAGGAGGGCGTCTTATTCGACCCCTTGGAGCTTGATCGCTTCTCCAGCCTTCAGCAGCTCTCCCGCGCCCTGGCGGAGACCGTGAACGATCTGGTCAGCCTGCAGGAGCTGCTGTGGGGCTACCAACGGGAGTCGGCGGATCTGCTCAGCCAGCAGGCACGCCTGGCCGAGGAGCTGCAGGATGGACTCTTGCGTACTCGGATGGTGCCCTTCGTCCAGGTGGTCCCGAGGCTGCACCGCTTGGTGCGCCAGACCGCCGACAGTCTCGGCAAGTCCGCCCGGCTCGATGTACTGGGCCCCGAGGTGGAGCTGGATCGCTCAATCCTGGACCGACTCGTCGCCCCGCTGGAGCATTTGCTACGCAACGCCGTGGACCACGGTCTCGAGGGGCCCGACGATCGCGCCCAGGCGGGTAAGCCCCCCATCGGAGTGATTACGCTGGTCCTGAGCCGGGAGGGAAACGACGTGGTGATCAGCCTGAGCGACGACGGGCGCGGCATGGACGTGGGCGCGATCCGTCGCCAGGCCATCGCCCGAGGGCTGCTCGCGCCCCAGGTGGTGCTCTCGGACGAGGCGCTGATGCAGTTCGTCTTCGAGCCTGGCTTTTCCACGCACGGCAGGGTCACGCAAATCTCGGGCCGTGGTGTTGGTATGGACGTGGTCAATTCGGAGGTGAAGGCCGCTAACGGCACCATCGGCATCGACTCGGTGGCGGGTCGAGGCACCAGCTTCACCATCCGACTGCCTCTGACCCTGGCCGTTATCGAGGCATTCCAGGTCAGCGTCGGAGAGCACATCTACGCCGTTCCCCATTCCACGATCGAGGGGGCCGCGCGCATCGGCCGGGACGAGCTGGCCGCGCTTTACAGTGGAAAGG
>JBAPYD010000353.1:0-9118 GCA_049284555.1 Chromatiaceae bacterium
GCCGGGTGTCGATCTCTTCCTCCGGGATTTCCAACACCCGCTTGGACGCCAGGACGTCGCGGTCCTTCCCCGTGAAGAACTCGGCCTGCGCCTTGGGAAAGAAGTCATGATCGCTCTTGCCGATGAGCTCATCCGCGCTTAGCCCCACCAGGCGCTCCGCGGCCGGATTCACCCGCACGAAGCGCAGCTCGCGCGCGTCCTTGATGAACACCATGTCCGGGATATTGTCGACCACGGAGCTCAAGAAGCTTTCCGCCATTCGCAAGTGCTCCGCGCTGGATCGCTCGCGGCGCAGAAGCAGGTACGCGGCCCCTCCCAGGGCCAGGAAAAGACCTGCGACGCCCAAGCGAACCAAGAGCACCGCGGAGTCCGGTCGAATGAGCTGATCGACCAGCTCGCCATGGTGGTGGAGTGCGGCCTCTATCAACGCGTCGGCCGCATACATGGCCACCCCCATCAGCCCCGCGACCAGAAGCAGGATGCGAGCCGAATGCGGAACACCGGGCTTTGGTGCGTGGCCTTCTTGCGGGTTCATTCCAGGTATCGAGAAGACGGCCCCAGCCATAGAAGCATCGGACTTGAGGGTAACGATGATGAAGGGCATCAGCAAGGCAGGGCGACGGCTTCCGAGGAGGCACCCGCCCAAGGACGCCCGAGATCGCCGCGCCTGCCCCGCGGCAGGGACTCGAGCCGGAGTACAATCGCGCGCACCAGAGGATGTCTCAAGGCCGACCGATCCCTGACCAGGAGCCCCCGATGCGCAGGATCACGCTGGAGCGCTTCCGCACCGAGCGGCAGCAGAAGGTCGCGGCGGCGAAGGCGGAGCACCGCGCCGCCGAGGAGCAGGCCACCCGCCAACGGCTGCTCGCCGAGGACCCTCGTCCGACCGGGCCATGACCATCGACAGCACCCTCGCCTGGATCACCGATAACGGCACCCTCCTCGGCGCCCTCGGGCTCGTCGGGGTGGTGTCGCTGATCGCCACCGTCGCGCTGCTGCCGTTTCTCGTCGTGCGCATCCCGGAGGACTACTTCCTCCACCGGCACCGCCGGCACGACTACGCCCGCGACCGCCACCCCCTCATCCACCACGGCATCGTGGTCTTGAAGAACGCCCTGGGTCTAACCCTCATCCTGGCGGGGATTGCCATGTTGGTGCTGCCCGGCCAGGGGCTTCTGACCCTCCTCATCGGCCTGATGCTCACCGACTTTCCAGGCAAGTACAGGCTCGAGAAGCGCATCGTGGGACAGCCCGGGGTGCTGCGGGCGGTCAACTGGCTGCGCCAGCGGGCAGGCCATGCGCCGGTGCTGGCACCCGTGGACGGAGACTGAGGGCGCCCGGGGGGCTTCGATAGTCCCACGGGCTCGCGCATCCCACTTCCGGATCGGACGCGGGCGAGGCACCGGCCACGACGCTCACCGGATTCGCGCGCACGACAGGCCGCGGTGCCAAAGGAACTACACTGAAGCATCGGGACCGGGTCCCTGTCGGCAAGCGGGGCTCGAAGCGACGTGATGAACGACCAGGCAGCCATAAGCGTCCACGGGAGGACCCCCTTCGCCGTCGGCGAGTGGGAGGTCCATGGGCGGAGCAACGAGCTCCGCAGCGGCGCCACGACGTTGAAGCTGGAGCCGAAGGTCATGCAGGTCCTCTGTTTCCTTGCGTCCCGCGCCGGGCAGGCGGTCACGCGCGAGGAGCTGGAGGCCGAGGCCTGGCCGCGCATGGTCGTGACCTACGATGCCCTCACCAACGCCATCATCAAGCTCCGAAAGGCCTTGGGCGACGATGCCCGCAACCCCCGCTATATCGAGACCCTGTCGAAGAGCGGCTATCGCCTCATCGCCGACGTGCGTCCCCTGGAGGCCGGCCCGGAAGGACCGGCGACGAAGGCGCCCGCACCCCGAAGGCGACTCCCCCGGCTCGCGCTCGGGGCGGCGCTGATCGTGGCCGCCGGACTCTTGGCGTGGCTCACCCTGACCCCGGACGACCCGCCGACCCCTGACGCCGAAGGGGCCCAGACCCCGCGGGCGCCGCCCGGAATCGCCGTCCTGCCCTTCGAGAACCTGGGCGCGGCCCCGGAGCAGGACTACTTCGCCGACGGCATCACCGAAGACCTGATCACGGACCTCTCGAAGCTGCCCGGTCTGCGGGTGGTGGCGCGCAACTCCGCGTTCGCGTATCGCGGTACGTCGGAAGACGAGCGCGTGATCGCGCGCGAGCTGGGCGTCGACTACCTGTTGAAAGGCAGCGTGCAGCGATCCGCCGACCGCATCCGGATCAACGTCCGCCTGACCGGCGGCGCCCAGGGCGGCAATCTGTGGGCCGAGCGCTACGAGCGCACGCTCGAGGATCTGTTCGCACTGCAGGACGAGATCGCCGCCTCGATCCTCTCGGCGCTCGAGCTGAAGATCGCCCCAGGCGACCGGGCGCGTCTCGGACGCGACCACGTGGCCAGCATCCAGGCCTACGACGCCTTCCTGCGGGGGCTGGACCACTATGGCAGACGCTCGCTCGACGACACCCAACAGGCCATCCAGCACTACCGGCGCGCCATTGCACTCGATCCCGGTTTCGCGCGCGCCTATGCTGGTCTCGCGTTGGTTTACACCCGGGATGCGGTGGACGGCTGGGACCTGACCGCCGGGGATGCCCTCGCCCGGGCGGCGGAGCTAACGGAGCAGGCCCGTCGGCTGGACCCAACGGTGCCGCAGATCTATTTCGTGCAGGGACAGATCGAGCTCTTCCGGCGCAACTACCCCGCTGCCATCCGCAATGCCGAGAAGGCGATCGAGATCAAGCCCAACTATGCCGATGCCCACGCCCTGCTCGCCTGGATCCTTCACTTCGCCGGCCGGCCTGGGGACGGGCTCGCCAGCATCGAGCGGGCCGTGCGGCTCAATCCGCGTGTGCCGGCGGTTTACAGGGTCATCCGCGGGACGCTGAACTATGCGAAGGAACAGATCGACCAGGCGCTGGTGGATATCGAGAGCGCCGCCGACGCAAGTCCCAGCTACCAATTGCTACGGGTCTGGCTAGCGGCTGTCTACGCGGCCGCCGGCCGGCTCGAGGACGCCGCCTGGGAGTCCGAGGAGATCCTCGCCCTCGACCCGGAATTCTCGATCGCGCATGTCGAGCGCGCCTTCCCGATCCGCGACCCGGTCTATCGCGAGCGATTCCTCGGGGACCTGCGAAGGGCAGGACTGCCGGAATAGCCCGGGCGTATCCCGATGCAGCGGGGGCGCGACGGGCGCACTCCCGACGCCCGCCACGGTCGCTCAACGTGAGATCGCCACCTTTCGTTCGATCGGCAGCTCGCTGGTCCGGGTCCATTCGGCCATCGAGCCGTCATAGAGTCGCACATCGCCGTTGCCCAACAGCTCGCTCGCGACGAACCAGCCGAGGCTCGAGTTGTGGCCGGTGTTGCAGAAGGCGATCTGGGGGGCATCCGGGTCGATTCCCGCCAGACCGATGAGCTGCCGCAGCGACTCCAGCGAGCGCAGGGTTCCGCCATTGTCGGCCGTGAGCCACTCCAGGGGCAGATTCCGAGCACCCGGCAAGGTGCCCGCCTGCAGCGTCTTTGCGTTACGGTTGATGCCGAGGTGCTCGTCGGCCCGCCGATAGTCGACCAGGGCCACGCCGCGCTCCGCGGCTCTCGCAACCTCGTCACGGGAGACCAGCATGCCGGGGCGCAGCCGTGCAACGAAGGCCTTCGGCTCCGCGGTCACGGCCCCCTTTGCCAAGGCGCGGGACCCGTCCCTCGGATAGCCCCGGGTTCCCCCGTCCAGGATGGACACCCGGTCGTGGCCCAGCACCTTGAATGTCCAATAAACGCGGGCGGCCGCGGCCATGCTCTTCGCATCCTGTCCCAGCGGGGCGATCACGACCCGGGTCGGCTCGTCGATCCCCAGCCCGCCGATGAGTCGCTCCAACCGGTCCGCGGCCGGCAGCATGCCGGGGACACCGTCCGCCTTGGCCCGCCAACCCGCCTTGACGTAATCGCTGTGCACGGCGCAGGGGATGTGCCCCCGCACGTACGCCTGCTGCGATTCGCCATCGATCTTCTCGCTGCGGATGTCGAGCACCCGAACGTCGTCGCGGCAGCCGTTCTGCGCGACCCACTCCGCGTCGACCAGGGGGCCAGGTCCCATGCCCCAGGCCGACACGAGCCACAACGCCAGGAAACTGCCGGTGATTACTTGCTTCATGGTCTTGGCCCTCATTCGCTCGTTGTACGGGTCGCCCGGGCCCGAGGCCCGGGCTTGCCTCAGGCATAGCAGGCGGGTCGATACGACGGCCCGGACGGTCATCGGCCGATGGCCGCAAGGTCACCCTCGGCGGTCACCAGGTTCCAGCGGAGCCCGGTGAGCTCGTAGGTGAGGTCCATGGACTCGCCATCGATCGAGACCTGAACCGCCACCGCGTCCGGCGACAGGATCCTGCGGTTCTCGACCGCGGTCCTCGAATCGGGGAAGCGCTGCTCCAGGGCGCGGCAGACAAGCTCCGACGACGGACCGATGTCGCCCATCTCGGACGCGTCCTGGGTACAGAGCGCGAAAGCCGGCGGGCTCAAGGTCAACAGGGATGCCATCAGGGGTAGGTGTTTCATCGTCTCATCCTCCGGTTTCTGGTTTGGAGTTCCCCCGCTCGCTCGGGGCGGCTCATCGGGACGGAGCCCGAGCGCGGGGCTCGTCTTAACGCTTAGCCCGGGCGAAACCGGAAGTCCGGACGGAAAGACGCCGAAAAGCCGACCATTTCCCTTGGGTTGTTTTCGTCGTCTTTCGGAAGGGCTACACCCTGGGACCGGGATCGACTCGCGGAGCGTCACGGGGACTGGGCCCGGCGGACGCCACGCCAGTATTCGGATCGAGGAGATCGAGGGGGCTTTCTTCTCGGCGCCTGGTTGGTGGCGCCGAAGGCCGGTCAGTTGCGGTAAGAGGCGGCTACGAGCCGACCCGGATGGGGCCGAGGATCATGGACGTGTGGTGTGCCTCGCGTCGCGCGCGGGCGAGGTCGTCTCTCGTGACACGCCGGGGCGCGCGGTGTGGCGGGGAGCCTTGCTGGCTACGCCGCGGTGTCGAGCAGCATCATCACGGTGCGAGACGAATGCGCCAGGCCCTTCACTTCCGCATCGATGGCTCGCTGGGTTCCTGCTGTGGGAGCCAGGGGTAGCCGAGTCGGCGTCAGGCAAAGACCCCGATCAGGATCAAGGCCGCCAAGATGGCGCACAAGGGCAGGGCGAGGGCCAATGCGATGTAGGTCACCGGGCGCCCGCGGGGCTGGCGCAGGGCGAGCAGTCCGAGCAGCAGGCCGAGGCTTCCCGCGCCCACGGCGGAGAAGAACATAACCTGCACGCAGGCCGTTTGGCAGTCGCCGTCCGGACCTCGGGTCAGCAGGGTGAAGCCGGTCAGTATCGTCAAGGCCCACCCGGCAGCACTCAGGCCCAATGCGAGGAGTCCAAGCAGGTTCATAAGGGGGACTTCATCCGAATGCGCGTGGGCATAACGTGCGGTGATGGCTTCTGACGACGGAAATCCTAGCACACGGTGGTCGTGATTTGGGGCCAGCCTCGGCCCCGAACATTTTCAATGGGTTAAGGCCCCGTGAAGCTGGCGAGCCATCCTTGGCCCGCACGCGGAGCGCACTGCATCGGCATCTGCCCGGCAACATCCCGGCCGGGCGCTCCGTTACTCCCTGAGCAGCACTCAGTCTTCCCACAGCCCCATCATGACGGGAATGACCTCGCAGCTCGCGTCGGCCCCGCAATCGATGCTGTCGAACCCAAGCCAGGGGGCGCCGAAGCCGACCATGCTCCCGTCCTCGTCATTGATCTCCGGCATCATCTCCTCGCCGCCTTCGATATTGAACACGACGCTGGTCATATTGCCGTTCTCGTCGATCTGCGGCACGACCTCCACGCTGTCGAAGTCGGACCAGCACGTGCCGCTGCCCTTCAACTGGCCATCGTCGTCGCGCAGGGCCATGGCCCAGGCCGCGTGCAGGACTCCGTCCGGATTGACCTCCAGATCGTGGCTGCCGCCGCCGCGCAGTACACAGATCGAAGTGGGGCCTTCCTGCAAGCAAGAGCCGTCACCGTCCTCGTCGGTGCCGATGAACACGGTGATGACCGCCTCGTCGTAGTTGTCGACCGTGATCCCCAGGTGGGTATTCAGGACTTTGAGTGTGTTGCCGTCTTCATCCAGCTTCTCCAGGGCCAGGCGCACGTCGGCGTTCAGCGCGGTATCCTCGCCGCTGCTGAACTCGAAATACTGGCCATAGCCGCGCCCGGCGGTGGGCGGAATCGCTATAAATTCGGCGCGCAGCGCGTCACGGGAGCTATCCCCGCCGCCACCGCCCCGGTCGTCGTCGTCGTCCCGGTCGTTTCTGCCGCCACGATCCTCGCTGTTGCCGCGGTCGGCGCTGCGGTTGCCGCGCTCCTCGTCATCCGGGCTGGCCAGCAGGCCGGCGCTGCCAAGGGCAAGGGCCGCCATCAGCATCAGGCTGAGCGGTTTCTTGATGAGTTCTTGTGCGTTCACAACGTTCTCCCCTGATCGGTTGGTCTTGTCTATCGATACAGCGGATAGAGGGCTCGGTAGGATCCAGACCCTCTGGACACACCGCACCCGACCCCAAATTATAACGGATGAGGGACTGAACTACCCCCATTCGACACCCCGGACGGGCTCCAGCATGGATTACTTTTCTAAAACAGTCTGTTATGCAGCAAGCCTCCCATTGGAGCCCAAGAGGACGAGGTATATCCTCGGATTGACCTCCCCATATCGTAAACACACCGTACTCAACGGACAGGCCGTTGGGGTGCCGAAAGTGGCGCTGATATTCGCCGCCGCCTAGGGAAGCGGAGGTGACGACCATGAGGAGGCGGGCCGGGAGGCCGAGGAGATCCTCGGCATCGTTCCGGCGCTCTCCACGTCCAAGCCCCGCAGGGAGCGATCGAAGCAGCTCCATGGTCTCCAGCACGATTCCGTGCTGGTCCGCCTCTGTCGCGCCAGGTCGGCGTCATGGCCGTTGGGCACGCCGGCACCGGCCGCGAGGACACGGACACGCTCACGGCCATCGCCGGCACCACGGGCATTGTACTCGGCGGACAGAAAAACTAGACTAATCTGACTTAGTTTACTTGTACCCTTCACTGCTATGCAGAGCGTCAATATTCACGAGGCAAAGACCCATCTCTCCCGGCTCGTCGAGCAGGCAGCGAACGGTGAGCCCTTTATCATCGCCAAGGCCGGCCGACCCCTGGTCAAGGTCGTGCCCCTGGAAGCGCCCGAAGGCGCCCGGGTACGTCGCCTTGGATTCCTGCAAGGCCAGATCGCGGTACCGGATGACTTCGACAGGATGGCGAGCGCCGAGATCGAGCGACTGTTCGGGGAAGATGCACTCCCGTGAAACTGCTCTTGGACACCCACGTGCTGCTCTGGGCGGCCGGCGATCCCGGGCGACTCTCCCCCACCGCGTGCGACCTTCTCAACACACCGGAGAACGAGCCTTTCTTCAGTGCCGCGAGCCTGTGGGAGATCGTGATCAAGCGCGGCCTGGGACGCGATGATTTCCGGGTCGATCCATTCGCCCTGCGCCGGGGCCTCCTGGACAACGGCTACGCGGAGCTGCCAATCAAGAGCCGGCACGTCGTCGCCGTCAGTGGGCTTCCCCCGATTCATAAGGATCCCTTTGATCGGATCCTGGTCGCCCAGGCCCAGGTCGAGGGCATCCTCCTGGTGACGGCCGATCCCCAGGTGGCCCGGTACCCAGGACCGGTGCGCCAGATCTGAGCGCGGTGGCGATTGCCTCGGATGGAGCCAAGTATCCCTTGCGTGGTCTACAACGCCCTCACGTGTCAATGAGGTTACGTCCGAGCCAACATGGACGCCGGCGCTTCCGCCGGAATCAAGAGAGACGCCGCGGCTGGAACCAGAACTGCGTGTGGAGAGACGCGGCAGACGTCTTGTCACCCGCGTCTAGCGACGCCCGCTCAAGGGTACCTCCGGGGTCCTCGATAAAGCGCACCGGCGCGGCCTGCTCGACGGTCTGTGCGCGACGCTTCAAGGCTTGAAACGCGAAGGGTACTTCCTGGCCGCGGCCGTCATCGACGCGGCATGCAAGGCCGAAGACAGAACCTGAGCGACCGCGGCAGTGGACCGTACCGTGGCGCCTTATCTCGATACCGTGGTACGCCCCCTGTGTCGCGTCCCCTATTTTCGCGCGCAGGAATCAAGCCTCGGCCCCCGTTAAGATAAGGCAGTAGGCTCATGAATTGAGCCACCCGGTCCGCTAGGTTGCCTTAGGTATACGGGAGGCACGGCCCGCGCGCGTGCCCCCACAGAAGGAACCAGCAGAGCCAGCGCACCCTATTTTCCATGCAACCGAGCGCCCAGGCCCAAATCTACCGCGACCTGCGCCAGCGCCCGACCTGGATGCTCCTTGCCGCGGCCAATGCCCCCGTGGTGCTGTCCCTGCTCCAGACCCATCTGCCGGAGGGAGCGCCTAGTCTGCCGGCCTCGCTCCTGGTGGAGCGCATCGCCCGCGATCTGGAGGGGCTGCGCACCGATGGCTTCGACCTGCCCCAGGGGGCCGGGGACTACCTCGCGGACTGGCTCGCCGCGGGCTGGCTGGAGCGCAGCCTGTCCCCAGACGGCGAGGAGGTCTACGAGCTGAGCTCCGCCGCAGTCCGCGCCATCCGCTTCGCTCAGGGGCTGGCGGACCAGCGCTCGGTGGCGACCGAGAGCCGACTGGGACTGGTCATCTCCGAGCTCGTCAAGCTCTCCGAGGAGACCGAGGGCGACCCCCAGGCACGCATCGAGCACCTGCTACACGAGCGCGAGCGCATCGACTCCAAGATCGAGGCCGTGCGCAGTGGCCACCTCGCCCCCCTGTCCGCGGACCGCGCCCTGGAGCGCCTGCGCGAGATCCTGGCCCTGAGCGCCGAGCTGGCCGCGGACTTTAGGCGAGTACGAGAGGACTTCCGCACGCTCAACCAGACCCTCCGAGAGCAGATCGTCGAGAGCGAGGGCAGCCGGGCCGATGTCCTCGAGGCTATCTTTGCCGACCTGGACCTGATCGCCGACAGCGAGGCCGGCACGACCTTCCGCGCCTTCTGGCG
>JBAPYD010000354.1:0-6435 GCA_049284555.1 Chromatiaceae bacterium
GGGGTTCGCTGGCTACTTTCTGAGGCTCAACGGGGTCATACGATCCAGCGATACAAGGGCCTGGGCGAGATGAACCCGAGCCAGCTCTGGGAGACCACGATGAACCCGGAGACCCGCCGCCTGCTCAAGGTCACCATCGAGGATGCTGTCGCTGCGGACCAGATATTCACTACCCTAATGGGCGACAATGTTGAGCCCCGCCGGGAGTTCATCGAGCGCAACGCACTCGATGCGGAGAACCTCGACATTTAGAGACCCGCTTCGCCGCGCCAGGTCTAAACTCAGTTGGCTACGCTCAACGGCGGCCGCGACGAAGTGCCAGCATCAAACCCTGTAGGGTAGGAATCCTTGTGGCGTGAGGCACCTTGCCCGATCTACCCGGGATGCGTCGGAAGCTCCGCGACCGTTGCCTCGATCCAGCGCTCCGCCTCGCGATTGATTTCCGTTGCCCCGCGATCTCTTGCAGGGATGGGGGCGCCGATCTTCAGCTCGATGACCCCGGGTCGCTTCAAAAAGCTCCGCCGACCCCAGAAGATACCGGCGTTGTGGGCGATCGGCACCACAGGCCGACCGCTCTTTTCCGCGAGCAGGGCGCCACCGATCCCGTATGCCTTATGCTCGCCGGGCGCGACGCGGGTTCCCTCCGGGAAGATGATGACCCAACGACCCTTCTGCAAAGCCCGCTTACCCTGATCCAGGAGCTGCTTCATCGCCCGCCGCCCCGCGGCGCGATCGATCGCGATCGGCTCATACACGGCCAGAGCCCATCCGAAAACGGGTAGGCGAACCAGTTCGCGCTTGAGAACCCAGGTTTGGGACGGGGGAAGGATCGCCCGGAGCGCTATCGTCTCCCAGGCAGACTGATGCTTGCAGAGGACGATGGCGGGCTCCGGTGGCAGGCGCTCGATCCCGTCGACGCGATATCCCAACCCGCAGATGAGCTTCAACAGCCCAAGCACCGATCGAGCCCAGCTCCGTGCCAATCGATTGAGCCAAACCGGGGAAAGAAACCGCCCGAGGAGACTGATCGGAATGCCGTACAGTACAACCGCAAGTCCGAGCAGCACCAAGAAAATCGCCGATCTGAGCCAGATCACAACGACGGTCCGGGATACAGAAAATACTCCGCTGCACCCAAGAGATTGGGGAACACGCGCGTGTTGCCCAAGGAGCGACCCTCTCGCGCCAGCGTCCTCTCGCCCTTGCCGGTTCGGACCAGCCAGGGCTCCATTCCAGCCGCGCGTGCTGCCTGGACGTCGCTGAGCGAATCACCGATATAGGGCACGCCCTTCAGCGCTACCCCAAGGCGTTCCTGTACAGCAAGCAACAGCCCAGGCCGGGGCTTCCGACAGCCGCACCCATCTGCCGGAAGATGTGGGCAGAAGGCGATCATCTCGATCTGAGCGCCTTGCCCCGCCAAGAGATCTCGCAATTTCCTATGCATGTCATTGAGCTCGGAGAGGCCAAAAAGCCCTCGCCCCAGCCCCGACTGGTTGGATACGACGCAGATCCGGCATCCCGCGTGCGAGAGTTTCGAGAGGGCCTCGATACTACCCGGAATGGCCTTCCATTCGTCCGAACTCTTGATGTAATCGTCGGAGTCCTCGTTAATGACCCCGTCCCGGTCTACAACGATGACCCGATCAGCCATTCTCGGTGCCCCGAAACTCCGAGACGCGGATCCGGCCATCGATCATTCGGGATTGCCGCCGATCGAGCTTATCCATCTTCTTCCAGAACGACTCTGCAAGATCGATGTCCTGGGCGATCCCAGTTCCTAGAACCAAGATGAGAAGGTCCGCCACCTCCTCCGACAGCTTCGCCTTGCCCAGTCCCTTGGTCACGCAGGACGAGATCTCCCCAAGCTCTTCAGCCATCAGAGAAATCCGGTATGTCATCTCCTCCCCGCCCAGCTCTCGGAAGCGGTGCTTCTCGTGGAAACGTCGGACCGCTTCCATCATTTCTTCAAAGGAGCCAGAGTTCATGATATGCCTCAGCGCAGATAGGAGATGTCCGCCACTCTTCGGAAGATCGACAGGACCTGGGCCAACAAGGCCAATCGATTGTTCCGTACCGCGGTTTCGTCGACCATCACCATCACATCCTGAAAAAAGTGATCGACCTCCACCCGAAGATCGGCGAGCCGCTCGAGGGCGGCGGAGAAATCCAGCCGATCCAGGAGGGGCCTCACCTCCTCCTCCAACGCTTGAACGCGGCGCCAGAGCCGCTCCTCCGCGACGGATTCGAACAGCGCGGGCTCGGGTCGACCCAGGTCCACGCCAGCGCAATCCGCCTTCACCAAAAGATTGCGAATGCGCTTGTTCGCCGCTGCAAGGGACTCGGCTGCCGGGAGATCCCGGAACCGGTGAACCGCCCGCACGCGTAGATCGATCCGGCTAGGGTCGGTCTCGCCCGATGCCAACACGGCCTCCACCCGATCCTCGGGGATACCTTGATCCTGGTAGTAGCCCTGGAGGCGGTCGAGCATGTAGCGCAGCACAACCTCGACCGTGCCACCATCGATCACGCCTACCGGAAATCCCGACGCTGCCTGCTCCAAAGCCGCCTTGAGATCGAGTTCGATCGGGGTCTCGATCAGAATCCGCAGCACCGCGATGGACGCCCGGCGAAGCCCGTAGGGATCCTTGGTACCAGTGGGCCGCTCCCCAACCCCAAAGATGCCGACCAGTGTATCCAACCGGTCCGCCAGACCCAGCACACGGCCGCACGGGGACTTCGGCAGGGCATCCCCCGCGAACCGCGGCCTGTACTGGTCCTCCATGGCCTCTACGGTGCAGGGATCTTCCCCATCGTGGGCCGCGTAGTACCGCCCCATGGTCCCCTGAAGATTGGGGAATTCATACACCATGGCAGTCACGAGGTCGCATTTACCCAGCAAGGCGGCACGCTCGACCAACTCCGGCTCGACCTCTACCACGCCTGCCAGGGACTTGCTCAGGAGCGCAATGCGACGGCACTTATCGGCGAGGGAGCCAAGCCGGTCTTGAAAGACCACCGATTCCAGCTTTGGAAACAGGGTCTCAAGAGGCCGCTTTCGGTCCTGCTCCCAAAAGAAGCGGGCGTCGGCGAAGCGCGGACGAATGACCCGCTCGTTGCCGGCGCGAATCTGCTCAGGCTCTCGACTCTCGATGTTGGCGATGGCGACGAACCTGTTGTCCAGGCTGCCGTCCTGACGGCGAACGGGAAAGTACCTCTGATGCTTCTGCATCGTCTCGATGAGGACCTCCGGTGGAACCTCCAGGAAGCCATCGTCGAAACGACCAAGGACAGCGGACGGCCATTCCACCAAGGCGGTCACCTCGTCCAGCAGGCTCGGATCGACCTGCGGCTTGACGCCCTCCTGCGAGCAAACCAGGGTGACCTGTTCGGCGATCATCTCCCGACGCCGCTCCATCGATGGCTCTACGTGACCGAGTTCCCTTAGACGATCGGCGTAATCACCCGCATGTCCGATCGGAATGGGATTCGGGTGATGAAAGCGATGACCAACGGTCTCCGGTCGGGCGTCCACACCAAGGACCCGACCTTCGATCGGCACATCGCCGTAGAGCATGCAAACCCAGTGCACGGGACGAACGAATTCGGCATCTCCCTCTCCCCAGCGCATCCGTTTGGGGATTGGAAGCGCCGACAGGGCTTCCTCCAGCATCCCAGGAATCAGCGCCACCGTTTCCGCCCCGACGGAGCGGCTGCGAAACACGAGCCACTCGCCCTTATCGGACCGCTCCCGCTCCAAGTCCTCGACTCCGACGCCACAAGAACGGGCAAACCCCTGGGCCGCTCGGGTGGCCAGTCCGTCGGAATCGAAGCTGGCACTCACAGCGGGTCCGCGGCGCACCAATTCCTGGTCCGGCTGGCGGGAGGCGACCCGGCGCACCAGAAGTCCCAGCCTACGCGGCGAGGCGTAGGTCTCTACGTCGCCAAAGGCTACCCCGCGCTCCACCAGGCGCGCGGAGAATCCAGAGGCAAGGGCCTCAGACAGCCCCTTCAGTGCCGTGGGCGGTAACTCTTCAGTCCCCACCTCCAGCAGCAGATCGTCAAACCTGTCGTTCATGCGGTCCTCGTATCGCGCTCCAGCATGGGAAAGCCCAGCGCCTCCCGGCTCTCGAAGTAGGCCTGGGCAACGGCGCGCGCCAAGGTACGAACCCGGAGGATGAACCTCTGCCGCTCCGTGACCGAGATGGCCCCCCGCGCGTCGAGCAAATTGAAGGTATGGGAGGCCTTCAGTACCTGCTCGTAGGCTGGCAAGGGTAGGTTGGCCTCCACCAACTCATGGCTCAGGCGCTCGCAGCTGTCGAACAGCGAAAAGAGGGTACTAACATCCGCCTTCTCGAAGTTGAAGGTGGACTGCTCCACCTCGTTCTGGAGAAACACGTCCCCGTAGGTCACCACGCGACCCGTGGGGGACCGGCTCCAAATCAGGTCGAACACGCTCTCCACCCCTTGGAGATACATCGCGATCCGCTCCAGGCCGTAGGTGATCTCGCCGCTGACCGGCCGGCAATCCAGCCCACCGACCTGCTGGAAGTAAGTGAACTGGGTGACCTCCATGCCATTGAGCCAAACCTCCCAGCCTAGCCCCCACGCGCCCAGGGTCGGCGACTCCCAATTGTCCTCCACGAATCGGATATCGTGTACGAGGGGATCGATCCCGAGAGATCGTAGGGAGGCGAGATAGAGGTCTTGGATGTCGAGCGGTGATGGCTTCAGCAGCACCTGAAATTGATAGTAGTGCTGCAGCCGGTTGGGGTTCTTGCCGTAGCGTCCATCCGTGGGGCGGCGCGACGGCTGGACATAAGCCGTCCGCCAAGGCTCCGGGCCGATGGAGCGAAGGAACGTCGCGGGATGAAAGGTCCCGGCACCGACTTCCATGTCGTAGGGCTGGATCACAACGCACCCGAGGGCTGCCCAGTATCGCTCCAACGCAAAGATCAAACCCTGAAAGGTCGAGACGTCCTCAGACTCGGGACTCATCGGCAGCTCCTACCTCTTTGCAACCACAACGGTCGCGCAGTATAGCGATTCGAGGCCCCAGGACACCATTTCTGAGATCCTGTCGGTCTTCTCCGCTCGGTCTCGGCATCCCGCCGCTATACTGACGCACGCCGCCGCGCAAAGGGTATTCGGAGTCGCCCCTTAGGGGCGCAGCGCCCATTCCAGCCAACGGAATTCCCGAACCGAGTCGTTTCTTGTCCAAGTGAGCAGCATCCCAAGCACCGGTACGCCCTACCGTCCTGTTTCCCCGCAGGTGCGGGCGCACGCCGTCTCGCACACCGCCGTCGTCGGCGCCTCGGCCAACGTCTTGCTGACCGTCGTGAAGGTGGCGGCGGGCGTTGCAGGAAACTCCCAAGCCCGGATTGCCGACGGAATCCACTCCCTCTCGGATCTCATGTCCGACACGCTCGTGCTGCTCGTCGGGAGGCACGCGGTGCAGGGCCCGGATCGGGACCACCCCTATGGCTACGGACGCTACAAAACCGTCGCGACCCTGGTCCTCGGGTTCTTACTGTTGATCGTTGCCATCGGGATCGGATGGGACGCCGCCCACCGGCTATTCGCCCCGGAAGAGCTGCTCGAGCCGGGTCCGCTGGCCCTGGCGGCGGCATTCCTCTCCATTCTGGCGAAGGAGTGGCTGTATTGGTGGATCCAACCGTGAGCGTGTCGGAAGGACACATGATCGGCGTGCTCGTGGAGCAGCGACTAAAGCGCGAGATCGACGAGATCACAGACGTAACGGTTCATATCGACCCGGAGGACGACGCCAAGGTCGCGCCTCGTGCCGACCTACCGCTGCGTGCAGAGGTCATGGCGCGCCTCGCCTCTCTCTGGTCTGGAATACCGACTGCAACGGAGCGTCAGCGGCTGGTCCTGCACTATCTCGGCGGATGTATCGACGTGGAAGTCTACTTTCCCTTGGAAACCTGTCTTCGGCGGGGAAATGACCCAGGCCAGCTGCGTGAGCAACTGGCGAACGCCTTGGCCAATGCACCAGAATTTCGCGAAGTTCGCGTTTACTTCGGAGAACGCACCATAACAGTGCATAGGCAACCGGCCTTGTACTAATGCGGTGCGCTCGGTCACAATGAGGGGACTGATCCTTCCTCCCCGAGGATCGATCACTCCCCGCGACCGTCGCTCTTTGCACCGAGGCTAATCTCGGCTGAAGAGGAGCTCTTCGCCGCCCAAGGAGGCACGGAGCACTTGCGAACCTGGTACAGGCTCGGCTCGCGACACCCTGTCCCAATCCCCCTTGTGTGCTCTTTTCAGCCACTTGCATGTTCGGATGATCTCCACCGTTTCGGCCCGATCCACGCGTTTCGATCGAGCGGCACCCCGCCGGGTCCCCGTCGGTGGCCCCACTGGAGGGGCTGCCGCCGTCTTGTTCGGCAGCCGGTCGAGGCTCTCCCCAGCCCG
>JBAPYD010000355.1:0-2021 GCA_049284555.1 Chromatiaceae bacterium
GCCGTGGCGTGTAGGCCTCGAGCAGCAGGACCCCGCCCGACCGAAGCCCGGTGACGCAGCGGCGATGCACGTCGGCGCGCAGCGCCGGCGGCAGGTGACAGAAGATGGACACGATCCCGTCCCAGGCCCCCGGCTCGATGTCGAACGCGGCCAGGTCCGCGTGCACCGTCGTGACCCGCACCCCCCGCTCGGCCGCGAGCCGCTGCGCCTTCCGCAGCCCGACCCCCGATGCATCCACCGCGGTAACCGCATGGCCCTGCGCCGCCAGCCAGACGGCGTTCCGGCCCTCACCCTCGCCGAGGCACAGGACCTTGCCCGGCGGCAGTCGCGCGGCCGCGGTGACCAGGAACCCGTTGGGCTCGGTCCCGTAGACATAGGTGTCGCTGCTGTATCGCTGGTCCCACATGGGGTCTCTCGCCGTCAGGGTGCTCAGACCGCCACCATTCGTCGGCGCCGGCCGCATTCAGAGTGTCCACGGTAGCCGGTGGTCGGCGGCACGGGGGGTCGCGACCTGGGCCCATCCCCAACCCGTCAGCGTGTCTTCAGCTCGTACTTCGCGAGCCTTCGATAGAGGGTGCGCTCGCTGATCCCCATCGCCTTCGCGACCCGACGCCGATTGCCCCCGTGCTCCCGCAGCATGCGCGAGAGATACCCGGCCTCGACGGTCTCGAGGAAGGCGGGGGGGCGGGGTAGCTCGTCCGCGGTGGCGGGTCCTTCGCGCCGCGGTGAGGTCGCTTGGCCGCGTCCCTCCACGGCAAGCGTCAGGCCCTTTGCGCGGGATCTCGGACCGGGCGCCGCGGAAGCGAAGTGGTCGCGCATCCCCAGACCGTGGGCGATCGCATCCCGCGTGATCACGCCGCGATGGTCGTGTCCAAGGTGCGCGACCGCGACGCGCAGGATGTTGCGAAGCTCGCGGACGTTGCCTGGATAGTGGTAGTTGAGCAGGAGCTCCGTCGCACCCTCGTCCAGTCGGTACACCCGATTGTCCGCGCGGCCCATGTGCCGTAGCAGCGCCTCCGCGATCACCGGCACGTCGTCCAGGTGCTCGCGCAGGGACGGAATGCGGATACGGAAGCAGGCAATCCGGTAAAATAGGTCTTCGCGAAACTCCCCCGCCTGGACGCTCTTTCCGAGCTCCCGGTTCGTCGCGCAGATGACCCGTGCCTGGGCCTCGATGGTGTCGTTGCTGCCGACGCGGCGGAATTCCCCGGACTCGAGCACCCGCAGCAGCTTTGCCTGCGTGGCCAGCGACGCCTCGCCGATCTCGTCGATGAACACGGTTCCACGACCGGCGGCCTCGAACAGACCCGGCCTCGACCGGATGCTGCCGGTGAAGGCGCCGCGCTCGTGACCGAAGACCTCGCTCTCGAACAGGGTTTCGGTGATGACCGTACAGTCCACCGCGACGAACGGATGGCCCTCGCGCGCCGAGTAGCGGTGGATGAAGCGCGCGGCCAGCTCCTTTCCGGTGCCGGTCTCGCCGATCAGCAGGACCGGGGCATCCGTGCGGGCGGCCTGCGCGAGCTGCTCCATCGCTTGCACGAAGACCGGTGAATTGCCTACCGGCCTGAGCTCCTCGCTGTCATCGCCGCGGGCCGCGATCTCCTGGAGGAGCTCGCCGACGTAGGTGGTGCCGTCCGCGCACCGGATTGGATACATGTGGATCCGCACCCAACGGGTGCGGCCCTCTGAATCGTGATGGGTGTGCAGGCAGGTGCGGTGTTCCTCGGTGGCATAGCACTGCACGTAGGGGCACTCCTCGCCCGTGTCGCTGCAAGGGTGCTCCCGTTCATGCAGGACCTCATGACACTTGCGCCCGACGAGGGCGTCGCCGGCCTTGTTGAACGCCTTCTCGTAGGCCCTGTTGACCGCGACGACCTCGAAGTCCCTGCCGATCACGATGAAAGGCCGGTCGTGCGTGTTCACGAGTGACGTCAGTTCGACCAGGTCAGTCATCGAAGGATCTCCGCCGGCGGCCCGCGCCCGCACGGTCCATGTGCTTGTTCTGTTGCGGCCTGTGC
>JBAPYD010000356.1:0-16051 GCA_049284555.1 Chromatiaceae bacterium
GCCCTGGGCAGTGGAGTAGTCCGCCCCCAGGAGCTCCTGGTAGTCCGTCGCCCGGTAGGAGAGCTCGAAGCCGCGACTGATCCCATCCACCGTGTAGAAGGGATTGAGATAGGCGACCTGATAGAGCTGAGTCGCCTGGCTGGTATTGACGGCGAAGGAGACGCGCTTGCCGGTTCCCAGGAAGTTATTCTGGGTGACGCTCGCGTTCAGGATGACCCCCTGGGACTGGGAGTAGCCGATGCCCGCCATGAGATTGCCGGCGGGTTTCTCCTTGACGGTGACATTGACGTCCACCTGATCGGCGGAGCCGGGCACCGCTGGCGTCTCGATGGTGACGTCCTCGAAGAAACCGAGCCGCTGCAGACGCTCCCGGGACTCCCGCACCAGGGCAGCCGAGAACCACGCGCTCTCCAGCTGGCGCATCTCGCGGCGCATGACCTCGTCGCGGGTACGGGTGTTGCCCTTCATGTTGATGCGGCGGACGTAGACGCGCTTGCCCGGGTCCACGAAGAAGGTGACCGCGACCTGCTTGTTGGCCTCGTCGATCTCCGGAACCGTATTGACGTTGGCGAAGGCATAGCCCTCATCGCCGAGCAGGTTGGAGATGCGCTCGGCGCTCTCCGTGGTGAGCTTGCGCGAGAAGTACTCACCGCGCCGCAGCTCGATCAGGGGGAAGATGCGCTCCGCCGGGATCGTGGGCTCGCCGGCCAGCTTGATATCGCTGATGGTGAAGCGATCGCCCTCGCTGATCACCACGGTCACATAGATCTCCTTCTTGTCGGCGCTGATGGAGACCTGCGTCGACTTGATGTCGAACTGGATGAAGCCGCGGTCCAGGTAGAACGAGCGCAGGGCCTCCAGATCGCCTGCCAGCTTCTGCTTGGAGTACTGATCGTTCTTGGAATAGAAGGAGTGCCAGCGGGTACGGCCCAGTTGGAACAGCCCCAACAGCTCCTTCTCGTCGAAGGCCTGGTTGCCGATGATATTGATCTGCTTGATGCGGGCCGTCAGGCCCTCGGTGATCTCGATGCGGATCGCCACCCGGTTGCGCTCCAGGGGAGAGACCGTCGATTGGACCAGCACCCCGTACTTCCCTCGGGAGAAGTACTGGCGCTCCAGCTCCTGCTCGATGCGATCGAGCACCGAGCGGTTGAAGACGCGACCCTCCTTCAGGCCGATCTCCGCCACGGCCTCCCGCAGGGCCTTCTCGTCCAGGTCCCGATTGCCGACGAACTCGATCTTCGCGATGGCCGGGCGCTCCTGAACCTGCAGCACCAGCACGTTGCCGTCGCGCTCGACGCGGACGTCGTCGAAGAACCCGGTCTGATAGAGGGAGCGGATGATGCTTCCCGTCACGTCGTCGCTCACCGTGTCGCCCACCTGGACCGGCAGGTAGGTGAAGACCGTGCCCGGGGCGATTCGCTGCAGCCCCTCGACACGGATATCGGCGATCTGGAACTCCTCGGCGGCGGCATGCGCCACCCAGAGGCCGAGGATCAGACAGGTGAGAAATAGCAGACGCCAGCGGCGACCCAGGACCGATGGTGAGACGCGCAAGGAAGGTTCCCCGAGATGGTGTCGACCCCCGGTATCGGGGTGCCGATGAAGGGTCCTTAGTATACGGGAAGGGTCCGGCTAGCCAAAGAGCCGGGACAGGTCGACGTAAAAGGCCAGGGTCATGAGTGCCGCGAGCAGGGCGATGCCGATCCGCTGACCCTGGAGCTGGGTCTGCTCCGACAGGGGGCTGCCCTTCACCCACTCGATAAGAAAGTAGAGCAGATGCCCGCCGTCGAGGATCGGGATCGGCAGGAGGTTGAGCACCCCCAGGCTGATGCTGACAACGGCCAGGAACTTGACGAAATACTCCAGACCGTAGCTGGCGGTTCGACCCGCCGTCTCCGCGATGGTGATGGGACCGCTCAGATTCTCGACCGAGGCCTGACCCACCAGCATCTGACCCAGGATCCGAAGCATGAGCTGGCTCATGTCGAATGTCTTGTGGACCGACTGGCTCAGGGCCTCCAGGGGCCCGTAGCGGACCTCGACGCGGTAGGGCTCCAGGAGATCGTCACGGGCTTGCACACCGGCCCCGATGCGCCCGATCGTGGCACCGTCGGCCGTGACCCCGCGCGGGATCACCGACAGGTCCAGGCGCTCGCCATCGCGCTCGATCTCCACCCGCAGCTCGGCGCCGGGGCTTTCCCGCACCAGATCGACCCAGGCCCGCCAGTCTTCCACCGGCGCCCCGTCCACCGCCAGGATGCGATCGCCAACCCGAAGACCCGCCCGCTCCGCAGGCTCGCCCGGGGTCAGCTCTCCGATGACCGGGGGCAGGGGCGGCCGCGAGGGGCGCAGGCCCAGGCGCTCCAGAACGTTCGACGCCTCGGAAAGATCCGCGAGCCGCTCCCCGCTGATCCAACGGTCCTGCTCCACACCCGAGGCGTCACGCACCCGCACCCGTAGATCCTTGTGGTCCAGGGCCTCGGCCATCAGCGCATAGACCGCGCCATCCCACATCGGAGACGGCCGGTCCCCGATCCGCAGCAGCTCGTCACCCCGTTGGAAGCCGGCCTCGGCGGCAATCGAATCCGGCGCCACCTCACCGATAAGGGGCCGCAGACCCGTCTCACCGGACGCGAAGATGGCCCAGTAGGCCAGGATGGCGAAGGCAAAGTTGAACAGGGGCCCGGCGGCCACGATTGCCGAACGCTTCCACACGGGCTGGCGGTTGAAGGCCAGATGGAGCTGCTCCGGGGGCACCTCCCCCTCCCGCTCGTCGAGCATCTTGACGTAACCGCCCAGGGGGATGCCGGCCAGGACGTACTCCGTGGAGTCCGCATCGCGTTGACGACGGAGCAGGGGTCGACCGAAGCCGATCGAGAAGCGCAGGACCTTCACACCCAGCCGGCGCGCGACCCAGAAGTGCCCGAACTCGTGAACGAAGATCAGAATCGCCAGGGCGACGAGGAATGAGGCGATGGTGAAGAGTAGGTCCACGATGCTGCTATCGACTTTGTCGCTTAGTGGTAGTTCCCGAGCAATGACTCGGCAAGGACGCGCGCGCGCCGATCGATATCCATCAGGGCATCCAGCGTCCCGCCCTCGACGGCCTGGAGCGGCATGCCCTGAAGGGTCCGATCCACCAGCTCCGCGATTTGGGGGAAGCCCAGACGACCGTCCAGAAATCCGGCCACCGCGACCTCGTTGGCCGCGTTGAGCACCGCGGGCGCAGATCCACCCGTCCGCGCGGCCTCAAAGGCCAGGCCGAGACAGGGGAAGCGTGCGAGATCCACCGCCTCGAACTCCAAGCGACCCACCCCAATGAGGTCCAGCGGCGCCACCCCGGACTCCAGGCGATCGGGCCAGGCCAGCGCATGGGCGATGGGGGTGCGCATGTCCGGGTTGCCGAGCTGCGCCAGCACCGACCCGTCGCGGTACTGGACCAAGGAGTGGATCACGCTCTGGGGGTGGATCACAACCTGCACCCGATCGGGGCTCGTTCCGAAGAGCCAGCACGCCTCGATGACCTCGAGACCCTTGTTCATCAGGGTCGCGGAGTCCACCGATATCTTGCGCCCCATGCGCCAGACGGGATGGGCGCAGGCCTCGTCGGGGGTGACCGCGGCGAGGCGTTCCGCCGGCCACTCCCGGAAGGGTCCTCCCGAGGCGGTGAGGAGGATGCGCTCCACCCCCACCTCCGGCAGACCGCGGCGGAACCCCCCAGGCAGGCACTGGAAGATGGCATTGTGCTCACTGTCGATGGGCAGGAGCTCAGCCCCGCTGTCCTCGATCGCCTCCATCAGGAGTGCGCCGGCCATGACGAGGGACTCCTTATTGGCCAACAGCACCCGTTTCCCCGAACGGGCCGCCGCCAGGGTGGGCCTCAATCCCGCGGCCCCCACGATAGCCGCCATGACGTACCGGGTCTCCGGAAGGCTCGCCACCTGCTCCAGACCCTCCACCCCAGCCAGGACCCGGGGCCCACCGGGCATGTCGCCGAGCAGCTCGGCGAGCCGCGCGGCCGCCCCCCGGTCCGCCATGACCGCATAGGGGGGACGGAAGCGGCGGCACTGCTCGGCCAGGCGGTCGACGTTGCCGTTGGCGGTCAGCGCGACCACCCTGAACCGCTCGGGATGGCGGGACACCACGTCGAGGGTGCTGACCCCGATGGAGCCGGTCGACCCGAGCACGGTCACGCCGATCACTGGAGTCCTCCCATCAGGGCAAGACCGAGGACGAAGACGGGGGCCGCCGCCGTGAGGCTATCCACCCGGTCGAGCATCCCGCCGTGCCCCGGCAACAGGTGACTGGAGTCCTTGACCCCACTTCGACGCTTCAAGAGGCTCTCGTAGAGGTCTCCGACCACCGAGATGAGCACGGTCGCGCCGCACAGCAGCGCCGCCGCCAGGGTCCCGGACGGACCCAGTGAGCCGACCCAGCCCAAGAGCAAGCCCCACAGCAGGGCGCCGGCCAAGGCGCCGTAGACGCCCTCCCGGGTCTTTCCCGGGCTCACCAGCGGGGCGAGCTTGGTGCGCCCCCAGCGGCGCCCCACGAAATAGGCGAGGGAATCCGCCGTCCACACCAGCATCATGAGAAAGAGGACCAGGGCGCGGCCATGGGGGTCCGATTCGTGGAGCTGGACCAACGCCCCCCAGGGTGCCGCCAGCACCAGGACGCCGGCCGCCAGCTCACCCACCTGGAGCCCCGGCCGCAGCGGGATCGCCCGCACCGTGGCGATGTGCACCGCCTGGATCAGCCACCACATCACCCCGGCACCCAGGAGCCACGGCCGCAGCCAGGGAAGAATCCAAAGGCCGAGCAGCACGGCCCCGACCAGGGCCAGATAGCCCGCGCGCTGGCCCTGTCGCTCGAGTCCCGCGAGCCTGGCCCATTCCCAGGCGGCCCCCAGGGTCACGAGCCCCAGGGCGACGGCGAACGCCGGCGTCGGTAGCCAGAGCACGGCCGCCAGGACCAGGGGCCCCAGCAGGAAGGCCGTCTGGGTTCGCTGGCGCAGGGAGCTGGGAACCGGCGAGGTGCTAAGGCCCCTCATCGGCGGCCACCAGCAGCTGGGAGGGAACCAGCTCTCGCCCCTGGACCTGCTCGCCGGTCAGCCCGAATCGGCGCTGGCGCCGCGCAAAGTCGTCGAGGGCGAGTCCGTAGGCCTTGCCATCGAACTCGGGCCACAGAAGGTCCGTGAAGTAGAGCTCCGCGTAGGCGGACTGCCAGAGGATGAAGTTGCTGAGCCGCTTCTCCCCCCCCGTGCGGATGAAGAGATCCGGGTCGGGCTGGTCCGCGAACGAGAGCCGGGCCGCCAGGGCCTGCTCGTCGATGGACGCCGGGCTCAGGCGCCCGGCCTGGACGTCGGCCACGAGACGACGGGCCGCCTGGGTGATATCCCAGCGGCCCCCGTAGTTGGCGGCAATCTGGAGGCACAGCCGCTCGTTGTTGGCGGTGAGGTCCTCCGCATCGGCGATTCGCTGCCGGAGCTTCTCGGAGAAGGCGGAGCGATCACCGATGACCCGCAGGCGCACGTCGTTCTCCTGGAGACGCCGCATCTCGCCCCGCAGGGTGCTCAGAAAAAGGTCCATGAGCACGCTGACCTCTGAGAGGGGGCGGCGCCAGTTCTCGCTGCTGAAGGCAAAGAGGGTCAGGGTCCCGACCCCTCGGCGCACGCTCTCTTCCACCACCGCACGGACGCTCTTGACACCCTCCCGGTGGCCCCAGGTGCGCGCGCGATGACGCTGGCGGGCCCAGCGCCCGTTGCCGTCCATGATGATCGCGACATGCCTGGGGACCCGCGGGCGCGACTCGCCGCTACCAAGATCGGGCGTGGTCTTGTCCACGATTCGGCCTAATATCCGCCCGAGCACGCTCAGATGGACATCAGGTCCTGCTCCTTCTCCGCGAGCACGGCGTCCACCTCCTTGACGTACTGATCGGTGAGCTTCTGGACCATCTCCTGGCCCCGGCGCTCCTCGTCCTCGGAGATCAGCTTCTCCTTGACCAGCTCCTTGAGCTCCCCGTTTGCGTCCCGCCGGATGTTGCGCACCGCCACCCGGGCCTGCTCCGCCTCGTGGCGAGCCACCTTGATCAGATCCCGACGACGCTCCTCGGTGAGCGGCGGCAGGGGGACACGGATGACGGTACCGGCCGTGCTGGGATTCAACCCCAGATCCGACTGCATGATCGCCTTCTCCACCACCTGCACCATCCCCTTTTCCCAGGGGGTCACGGCCAGGGTGCGGGCATCCTCGGCGGTCACGTTGGCCACCTGCCGGATGGGCATCTCACTGCCGTAGTACGACACCGTGATGTGGTCCAGCAAGGAGGGGTGAGCACGTCCGGTGCGGATCTTCGCGAGCTCGTGGCCCAGGGCCTCCACGCTCTTGGACATGCGCTCCGCCGCGTCTTTCTTGACGTCATCGATCATCTTCAGTCACCACTCACGAACAGGGAGCCCAGATCCTCGCCACGGATCAACCTTAGCAAGGCACCCGGCTCGTTGATGTTCATCACCCGCAAGGGCATCCCATGGTCGCGGCACAGCACGATCGCCGTGGCGTCCATGACCTGGAGCCCTTCCCGTAGGGCCCGATCGTAGCTGATTCGGGGGTAGAAGATCGCCCCCGGGTCCCGCAGGGGGTCGGCGGAGTAGATCCCGTCCACCTTGGTGGCCTTGATCAGCAGGTCCGCCCCGATCTCGATGGCCCGCAGGCTGGCCGCGGAGTCCGTGGTGAAGAAGGGATTGCCCGTCCCAGCGGCGAGGATGGCGACCCGACCCCCCTGCAGGTGCCGCACGGCCAGGTCTCGGGTGTAGGACTCGCACACCTGGTCCATCCGCAGGGCGGACAGTGCCCGCGCGGGCACCCCCAGCCGCTCCAGGGCGTCCTGCATCGCCAGGGCGTTCATCACCGTGGCCAGCATGCCCATGTGGTCGCCGGTGACCCGGTCCATTCCCCGCGCCGCCAGCCCGGCGCCGCGGAAGAGGTTTCCCCCTCCGATCACCAGGGCCACCTGCACCCCGGCCTCGGCCAGGGCGCGCACGTCCCCGGCGAAGCGCTCCAGGGTATCCGGGTCGATGCCGGAATCATTGGCCCCCTGCAGGGCCTCCCCGCTCAACTTCAGCAGGATGCGACGGTAGGCGGGTCCTTCGGAGGGGGTGGACGCGGTCATGGGCCTGTCACCTGTGCCGAGACCTGAATGGATGATGCGATAACCCTGAGACGGGAGGGCCCCGCGGCCCTCCTCGGGCGAGCGAGCGGGGTCAGTCTCCCCGCACCTGGGCCATCACCTCTTCGGCGAAGTTCTCGCTACGCTTCTCGACCCCTTCCCCGACTTCGATGCGGGCGAAGCGGCGCACCTGGGCGCCCGCCTGCTTGAGGAGCTTCTCCACCGTGATCTCCGGATCCTTGACGAAGGCCTGGCCCAGCAGCGTCACCTCCTCCAGGAACTTCCTTACCCGACCCTCGATCATCTTCTCGACGATGTTGGCGGGCTTGCCGCTGTCGAGCGCCTGGGCGCGGAAGATCTCCCGCTCCTTCTCCAGGGTCTCGGCGGGCACCTCGTCGGCGCTCACGCACAGGGGGTTGCTCGCCGCGATGTGCATGGCGATGTCGCGACCCAGGGTCTCGTCACCCTCGACCAGGTCCACGATCACCCCGATGCGCTGGCCGTGACGGTAGCTGTGGAGCGTGCCCTCGACGTCGTCGAAACGCACCAGCCGCCGCACCTGGACGTTCTCCCCGATCTTGGCGATCAGGGCCTCCCGGGCGCCGTTGACCGTCATGGCGGGGTCACCCGCCAGGGGCATCTCGGCCAGGGCCGCCGCGTCGGTGGCCTGCGGGGAGAGGGCGGTGCGGGCGACCGCGGCGGCGAAGGACGCAAAATTCTCGTCCTTGGCCACGAAATCCGTCTCGCAGTTGATCTCCACGAGGACACCATTCTTGGCCCCCGGGGCGATCTCGATCATCACCACGCCCTCCGCGGCGATCCGGCCGGCCTTCTTGGCGGCCTTCGCCTGACCGGACTTGCGCATCGCCTCGATGGCCGCCTCGATATCCCCATCGGCCTCCACCAGGGCCTTCTTGCACTCCATCATGCCAGCGCCCGTGCGCTCGCGAAGCTCCTTCACCATCGCCGCTGTGATCGCCATTTGCACAACCTCGCCCCGTCATGGGGCCTGGAAATTGAGAGGGAGGTGAGTGGACCGGCCCAACAGGGCGGGCCCCACCAAGACAGGATCGGGTCCGGTGCGGCTCGCGGCGCCCCCCGGGCACCGCAAGCCAGACCCGTGGGCCAGCCGCAATCAGGCCGGCTCGGGTGCCGCGGCGGAGACGTCCACGTACTCGGGCTCACGACCGGACAACATCCCCGCGGCCGTATCGCGCCCCTCCAGCACGGAGTCTGCGGCGCTCGCGATGTAGAGGCGAACGGCACGGATCGCGTCGTCGTTACCGGGGATCACGTAGTCCACCCGACTGGGATCGTTGTTCGTGTCGACCACGCCCACCACCGGGATACCGAGCTTGTTGGCCTCGGTCACGGCGTTCTTCTCGTGACCCACGTCGATCACGAACAGCGCGTCGGGAAGACCCTCCATGTTCTTGATGCCACCAAGGCTCTGCTCCAGCTTGTCCCGCTCCCGGGACAGGTCCAGGGCCTCCTTCTTGTTGAAGCGCTCGATGGTACCGCTCTCGAACATGGCCTCCAGGTCCTTGAGCCGCTTGATCGACTGACGGATCGTCTTGAAATTGGTCAGCATGCCGCCGAGCCAACGATGATTCACGAAGGGCATGCCGCAGCGCAGCGCCTCCTCGCGAATGGCGTCCCGCGCCGCCCGCTTGGTACCCACGAACAGGATCCGGCCTCCGTTGGCCGCCAGGGTGCTCATGTAGTTCATCGCGTCCTGGAAGAGCGGGACGGTCTTCTCCAGGTTGATGATGTGGATCTTGTTGCGGTGACCGAAGATGAATGCGCCCATCTTCGGGTTCCAGTAGCGGGTCTGGTGGCCGAAGTGCACCCCGGCCTCCAGCATCTGACGCATGGAAACGTCGCTCATTGCCTATATCCTCGTGTTTGGGTTGAGCCTCCACGCGTCCCAAGCCGCAACCCCGAGGGGCACCCAGCGGTCGGTGTCGACGCGTGTGTGGTCGTTGGCCCCGCCGTCACGACGGCGGGCTTACGTTTGAAGTCCGGACCAAAAACAAAGCGAAAAACCGGACGTTTTTCGCTTGGTGGCGACGCCCCGACATGCCGCGTTCGGGGCCTCGGCCCCGGGGCGGCGCGCGTTTGCGACGACGCAGACGCTTATATACCATAGCGGGCTTGGCCTCGGCAATCGCCGCCAGGAAATAACCTAAGCAATTCCGAGAGATCCGCAGCAGACGTGGACGCATCCAGCGCGACGATGAGCGTACAAATCAAGACCCCAGAGGCGATCGAACGGATGCGCGTCGCCGGGCGCCTGGCGGCGAACGTGCTTGACATGATCGAGCCCCATGTGCAACCCGGGGTCACCACGGACGAGCTCGACGCGATCTGCCACGACTTCATCACGCAGGTCCAGAAGGCGGTGCCCGCGCCCCTCAACTACCGGGGCTTCCCCAAGTCCATCTGCACCTCGGTCAATCACCAGGTGTGTCACGGTATCCCCGGGAACAAGCGACTCAAGCGCGGCGACATCTTGAACGTGGACATCACCGTCATCAAGGACGGCTATCACGGCGACACCAGCAAGATGTTCTACGTAGGGGAGCCCTCGGTGCTGGCGCGCCGGCTGGTCAACGTGACGCGGGAGGCCATGTTCCGCGGAATCCGCGCGGTGCACCCCGGCGCGACCCTCGGCGACATCGGTCACGCCATCCAGCAGTTCGTGGAATCCCAGGGCTACTCGGTGGTGAGGGAGTACTGCGGGCACGGAATCGGGCGGGAGTTCCACGAGGATCCCCAGGTGCTGCACTACGGAAAGCCCGGGGAGGGCCTGATGCTGCTGCCCGGCATGTGCTTCACCATCGAGCCCATGGTCAACGCGGGCAAGCGCTTCATCAAGCTCCAGCCTGACGGCTGGACGGTCGTCACCAAGGACCGCAGCCTCTCGGCCCAATGGGAGCACACCATCCTCGTGACCGAGGACGGGCATGAGGTTCTGACGCTGAGGGCGGAGGAGCGCGGCCCGGACGGCCAGCCGTGACCCCAGCTCTGGACCCGTTGACCGCCTCCAACCCAGCCGACCCCCGGCCCATCCATCCCGACCCGCTGCTCGTCGCCTGTCGGCGGCGGCTGCGGGAGGGAACCGAGGTCCTGTACCAGCAGTTCGACCAGGGTGTTCCGGTGACCACCCTGGTCCGGGCCCGGAGTGACCTGGCCGATGAGGTGCTGCGGGAGGTCTGGCAGGCCCATTTCGGGGAGCGTGACGATCTCAGCCTGGTCGCGGTGGGTGGCTACGGGCGTCGGGAGCTCCAGCCGGCGTCGGACCTGGATGTGCTCATCCTGGTGGAGCCCGAGACCGAGGCCCCGTTGCGGGAGTCGCTGGAGCGCTTCATCACCCTCCTCTTCGACCTGGGGCCCCAGGTGGGGCAGAGCGTCCGGAGCATCGAGGAGTGCGTGAGCGCCGCGCGCCGCGACGTGACCGTCATGACCAGCCTGATGGAGTCGCGCCTCATCGCCGGGGGACCGGAGCTGCTGCGCCGCATGCGGGAGGCCCTGGGGCCGGAGCACCTGTGGGACAGCGAGCAGTTCTTCAACGCGAAGATGGGGGAGCAGCAGGCCCGCTGGCACAAGTTCGGCGACACCGCCTACAACCTGGAGCCGAATATCAAGGAGAACCCGGGGGGACTGCGGGACATCCAGGTCATCGGCTGGGTGGCCAAGCGCCATTTCGCCGCCGAGACCCTCCACGACCTGGTGGACCATGGCTTCCTCACGGAGCCCGAGCACGAGGCCCTGATCGAGGGCCAGACGCATCTCTGGCGCATCCGCTTCGCCCTTCACCGGCTCAGCGGGCGTCATGAGGACCGCCTCCTGTTCGACTATCAGCGCACGCTGGCCCGCCAGTTCGGCTTCTGCGACGGTGAGCACAACCTGGCCGTCGAGCAATTCATGCAGCAGTACTACCGAACGGTGCAGGAGCTCAATCGACTCAACGAGATGCTGCTGCAGCACTTCCGCGAGGCCATCCTGCTGCACGATCACATCGGGCCCCCGATTCCCATCAGCAAGCGCTTCCAGGCACGCAGCGGCTATCTGGAGGTGACCTCACCCAATGTCTTTCGCCGCACCCCGATCGCCCTGTTGGAGGCCTTCCATGTGCTCCAGACACACCCCGACCTCCTGGGGGTGCGCGCGAGCACCATCCGTCTGATCCGCGAGAACCGCCACCGCATCGACGATGCCTTCCGGGCGGACCTGCGCTCCCGCAGCCTCTTCATGGAGATCCTGCGCTCGCCCACGGGGCTCACCCGCGCCCTGCGGCGCATGAACCGCTACGGTGTGCTGGCCGCCTATATCCCGGCGTTCGCCAACATCGTCGGGCGCATGCAGTACGACCTCTTCCACGTCTACACCGTGGACGAGCACACACTCACCCTGCTGCGCAACCTGCGCAACTTCACCGCCCCCGAGCACGACGCCGAGTTCCCCCTGTGCAGCGCCATCGCCCGGCGCATCCCCAAGCTCGAGCTACTCTACCTCGCGGGCCTCTTCCACGATATCGCCAAGGGGCGGGGGGGCGACCACTCCCAGCTCGGGGCACGGGACGCCTGGGACTTCTGTCGTCTCCACGGACTGAGCGAGTTCGACAGCCGCCTGGTCGCCTGGTTGGTGGAGCGGCACCTGCTGATGTCCATGACCGCCCAGCGCAAGGACCTCAGTGACCCCGAGGAGATCCAGGCCTTCGCCGAGCAGGCGGGGGATCCCACCCGCCTCGATTATCTCTATCTCCTGACCGTGGCCGACGTCAGGGCCACGAATCCCGAGCGCTGGAACAGCTGGAAGGACGCCCTCATGCGCGAGCTCTACCAGGAGACCCGGAGGGCGCTGCAGCGCGGCCTGGAGCACCCCCAGGCCCAGGACCAGCTGATCGGGCAGAAGCAGACGGAGGCCAAGCGCCTGGTGGCCCGCTACGGCGGCAACCCAGACGCCTGCACCGCCCTGTGGGTCAAGTACAGTCTGGACTACTTCCTCCAAAGCTCGCCGGACGAGATCGCCTGGCAGACCCGCAAAATCCTCGATTCGGACCCGGGGGATCTGCCGCTGGTCGCGATCCGCCCCTTGACCGCCCGAGGGAGCACCGAGATCCTGATCTACGCCCACGACGACCCGCGCCTGTTCGCCCGCACCACGGCCCTCTTGGACCAGCTGGGGCTTAGCATCATGGACGCCCGAGTCATGACCACCGACGACCAGATGGCGGTGGACAGCTACCAAGTCCTGGACCAGGGCGGCCAACCCGTCGACAGCAGTCACCGCATGGAGGAGATCCATGAGGCCCTGACCACGACACTGCGCGAGCAGTCAGGAGGCGGAATCCAGGTGGCACGAAGCCTACCGAGACGCCACCGGCACTTCCCCATCCAGACCCGGGTGAGCTTCTCCGCGGACGAGGCCAACCGGCGCACCGTGATGCGACTGAGCACCTTGGATCGGCCGGGGCTGCTGGCCGAGGTGGGCTCCGTATTCCAGGATTGCGGGATTCGCCTCCACAACGCGAAGATTGCCACCGTCGGGGCCGAGGTGGACGATGTCTTCTTCATCACCACCGGTGACGACGCCCCGATCACCTGCGAGAACGCCCTCGCCTGCCTGCGGCGCGAGATTCACGATCGACTGGAGAATCATGGCCGAGCCTAGCTTCGATCAGGACCGGAGGGCGGTCTCCCGAGCAATCAGACGCCGGGCGGGCGGACTCCTGACCACTGCCCTGCTGGTAACCTGGCTGCCCGGCCTTGCGGAGCCTGGCATCACCGGGCCCGAGGGCCCCCCCGCCGCGGAGCCGGAGAATTCGGCACCGACGGAGGCGACGGAGAATCGCCCCGCCCCCGACCTATCCACCCAAGATCCCGCCACCCGCTGGCTCGACGAGGTGCGAGCCCAGCGTCAGGCCTGGGAGGAGCGCCGCAACGCGAGCCGCGAGGCGTTCGAGGCACGGCGCCGCGCCACCGATCCCTGGGGATCGGCCCATCAGGAGGCTTGGGAGGATGCGCGCGAGCGGCGCCGCGAGACCCGCCGCAAGCAACGGGAGCAGGAATGGGAGCGCTTCCGCGGTCTCGGACCCTATCAGGCTCAGCCCCCCTGGCCCGAGGGGATCGAGCCCCCGAGGGCCTATCCGGTCCCCGCGGCGCCGGGTAACCCGCCCGGCACTCCGGCACCCACGGAGGGGACCCCGCCGATGCTCATCGAGCCCCAGGTCCCCGCCCAGATCCCAGGGATCGTCTACCCGCCCAACACCCCGCCCAGGGGCCCTTATTCACCCCAGGACTGGGACAATCTCTGGTACTTCAGGGGCTACTGAGCAAGGGCCGCGGGCCCGGGTCGTCACGGGGCCGCCTCGATGAGCTCCAGGGCGTTGCCGTCCGGATCCCGGCAGAACAGGGCCCTTCGTCCCGACCGGCTGAGGGTGTACGACACCTGGGCGGCCTCCAGACACGCCGTCAGGGGCCCCAGATCGGCGACCGTCACGGCCAGATGGCGATCGCGTCCCCCGTGGGACGGCCGCCCCTGTACGGGGTCGGGGCTCGGCAGCTCGAGGAGATGGATCTGGCCCCGACCCACGCGCAGCCAGGCTCCCGGATAGCCGAGGTCGGGGCGCTCCGGGATCACCTCCAGGCCCAGAACATCGCGATAGAAACGCAGGGACCGCTCGGTATCGGCCACCAGAATGCTGGCGTGGTGGAGCTCCAGGATGTCCGGTCGCTTGGTCAAGGCATCCTCCGGGCACGGCGAGCCCCGAGACGCTCGGACTCGCATTCCGATGGGTGTGTGTCGAGGCTTGCCCTATACTAGCGCCTTCGAGGGTCTCAAGCCCTTGAAAATGGAGCGTCCCAAGCCTTCCGCGTCTCGCGACGCGCGCTGATCACAAGCCAGGTTGGCATTGGATCGGCCGCTCCCAAGGGGAATTCACCTAGCCATGAACCCGGCCCTCGAGCGACTTCAACCCTACCCGTTCCAGAAGCTCGCCGCCCTGCTGCACGGTGTCGCGCCGCCCACCGACCTGGACCCCATCGCCCTGTCCATCGGCGAGCCCCGGCATCCCACCCCCGGCCTCATCAGCGACGCCCTGATCGCCCATCTGCACACCCTGTCGACGTATCCCAGCACCCGGGGCCTTGCGCCCTTGCGGGAGGCGATCGCCCGCTGGCTCGGGGTCCGATTCGGACTCGGGGACGCGGGGATCGACCCGGAACGCCAGATTCTCCCCGTGAACGGCACGCGGGAGGCCCTGTTCGCCTTCGCCCAGGCGGTGGTGGACCCGGCCAAGGACCCCTGGGTCCTGATGCCCAACCCCTTCTATCAGATCTACGAGGGGGCTGCCCTCCTCGCCGGGGCCACGCCGGGCTATCTGCCCTGCCTGCCGGACAATGGCTACCAGCCCGATTTCGACGCGGTGGACGCCGGCACCTGGCGGCGCTGCCAGCTCCTCTATCTCTGCTCCCCGGGAAACCCGACCGGGGCGGTGCTGGACCTCCCTGCCCTGACGCGCTTGATCGAGCTCTCCCGGCGGCACGACTTCGTGATCGCCTCCGACGAGTGCTATTCGGAGCTCTATCCGGACGAGTCGGCACCGCCCCCGGGCCTGCTGCAGGCGGCGGCCGCCATGGGCAACGATCGCTTCGAGGGCTGCCTGGTCTTCCATAGCCTGTCCAAGCGCTCGAACGCCCCGGGGCTGCGCTCGGGGTTCGTCGCCGGCGACGCGGCCCTGATCGAGCGCTTCCTGGCCTACCGCACCTACCACGGCTGCGCCATGCCCCCGCCGACCCAGCACGCCAGCATCGCCGCCTGGAGCGACGAGGCGCATGTACGGACCAACCGGGCCCTCTACCGGGAAAAGTTCGCGGCGGTGCTGGAGATCCTGGGGGATGTCCTGCCGGCGCCGGCCCCGGCGGGCGGCTTCTATCTGTGGCCCGAGACGCCGATTCCGGACACGGAGCTTGCCCGCCGGCTGTTCGCCGAGGAGCACCTGACGGTCCTGCCCGGGAGCTTCCTCTCGAGACCCGTCGAGGGCCTGGATCCGGGCGCCAACCGCCTGCGCCTGGCCCTGGTCCCGCCCCTGGACGAGTGCGTGGACGCGGCGCGACGCATCCGCCGCTGCCTCGAACGCTTGACCAAATGAGTGGCGAGTAACGCGGGCCGACGATGGGGCCCCTAGCTACTCGCCACTCGCCACTCGCTACTCGCTACTCGCTACTCACAAGAGACCGACCATGACCGAAACCGAATCCATCATCGTCGAGGCCTTCGAACGCCGGGCCGAGATCACCCCCCGCAACGTCGAGACCCGCGTGCGCGACGCCGTCCAGGACACCATCGAGCGCCTCGACCGCGGCGAGATCCGGGTTGCCGAGAAGCGCGACGGCGACTGGATGGTGAACGACTGGATCAAGAAGGCCGTGCTGCTCTCCTTCCGCATCGAGGACAACTGGTTCATGAAGGGGGGTTTCACCAACTACTATGACAAGGTCCCCTCCAAGTACGCCGACACCAACTCCCGGGAGTTTCGGGAGGCCGGGGTGCGGGTGGTCCCGCCTGCCACCGCCCGCAGGGGCGCCTACATCGCACCCTCCTGCGTCCTGATGCCCTCCTATGTCAACATCGGGGCCTACGTGGACTCCGGCACCATGGTGGACACCTGGGCCACCGTCGGTTCCTGCGCGCAGATCGGAAAGAACGTGCACCTATCCGGCGGCGTCGGCATCGGCGGCGTGCTGGAGCCGGTGCAGGCGGCGCCCACTATTATCGAGGACGACTGCTTTATCGGCGCCCGCTCCGAGATCGTCGAAGGCGTCATCGTCGAACAGGGCGCGGTCATTTCGATGGGCGTCTACATCGGCCAGAGCAC
>JBAPYD010000357.1:0-2519 GCA_049284555.1 Chromatiaceae bacterium
TCGTCAAGGCCCTGGTGGCGCTCAAGCCCGGCTTTGCCTGGGACGAGGACCTGCGCAAGTCCCTGCTGGCCCATGCCCGCAAGCGGCTCGGCCCCGCGGTCGCGCCGCGGGAGATCGACTGGCGCGCCAACCTCCCCAAGACCCGCAGCGGCAAGATCATGCGCCGCCTGCTGCGCGCCCGGGAGCTGGGGCTCCCCGAAGGCGACGTCTCCACCCTGGAGAGCGACGAGCGATGACCGACCCCGCCGATACCAAGCTGCATCTCAACCGTGACCATGCACTGCACCTGCTGCGGGAGATGCTGCGCATCCGCCGCTTCGAGGAGCGCTGCGCGGAGCTCTACACGGAGGAGAAGATCCGCGGCTTCCTGCACCTCTACATCGGCGAGGAGGCGATCGCCGTGGGTGTCATGCAGTGTTTGACCCCGGAGGACGCGGTGATCGCCACCTACCGGGAGCACGGCCATGCCCTGGCCCGCGGCATGCCCATGACCACCATGATGGCGGAGATGTACGGCAAGCAGGAGGGGTGCAGCCGAGGGCGCGGCGGCTCCATGCACCTCTTCGACGCCTCCGCCCGCTTCTATGGCGGCAACGCCATCGTCGGCGGTCTGCTGCCGCTGGCGATCGGGCTGGCCCTGGCGGACAAGATGCAGGGTCGCCCCCGGGTCACCGCCTGCTTCTTCGGGGAGGGCGCCGCGGCCGAGGGGGAGTTCCACGAGAGCCTGAACCTGGCCGCCCTCTGGCAGCTCCCGGTGCTCTTCGTCTGCGAGAACAACCTCTATGCCATGGGCACGGCCCTGGAGCGCTCCGAGTCCGAGACCCACATCTTCCGCAAGGCCCAGGGCTACCGGATCGAGGCGGAGTCGGTGGACGGGATGGACGTGATCGCCATCGAGGTCGCCGCACGCCGTGCCGCGGCGGCGGTCCGCGCCGGCGAAGGGCCGCGCTTCCTCGAATGCCTCACCTACCGCTTCCGCGCCCACTCCATGTTCGACGCCCAGCTCTACCGGGACAAGGCGGAGGTGGAGGCCTGGAAGGAGAAGGGACCGGTGCTGCGCTTCGGGCACTGGCTGGAGGAGACCGGCATGCTGGACGCGGCCGAACGCGCCCGCATCGAGGCCGAGATCGAGGAGGAGCTGGCCGCGGCCATCGCCTTCGCCGAGTCGGGGACCTGGGAGCCGGTGGAGGACCTCACCCGCGACGTCTACACGGAGCAGCGGACGTGAGCGCCGAGCCGATCGAGACCAGCTACCGGGAGGCGGTGCGCGAGGCCATCCGGGATGCCCTCCAGCGGGACCCCCGGGTCTTCCTCCTGGGGGAGGACGTGGGCCGCTACGGCGGCTGCTATGCGGTGAGCAAGGGGCTCTATGACGAATTCGGACCCGAGCGCATCCGCGACACCCCCCTCTCGGAATCGGGCTTCACGGGGGCCGGCATCGGTGCGGCCATGGGCGGCATGCGGCCCATCGTCGAGATCATGACGGTCAACTTCAGCCTGCTGGCCCTGGACCAGATCGTCAACAACGCGGCCACCATCCGCCACATGTCGGGGGGTCAGCTCAGCGTGCCGGTGGTGATCCGCATGGCCTGCGGGGCCGGGCGCCAGCTCGCCGCCCAGCACTCCCACAGCCTGGAGAGCTGGTACGCCTCCATCCCCGGGATCAAGGTGGTCGCCCCCGCCACCCTGGAGGACGCCCGGGGGATGCTCTGGACCGCCCTGGAGGACCCGGACCCGGTGGTGATCTTCGAGCACGTGATGCTCTACAACCGGACGGGCCGGCTCGCCGCCGACGCGGGTCCTGTCCCCATCGAAGGCGCCGCCGTGCGCCGGGCCGGAGACGACCTGACCCTGATCACCTACGGCGGCTCACTCTACAAGTCCCTGGAGGCCGCCGAGGCGCTGGCAGCCGAGGGCGTCTCCGCCGAGGTCATCGATCTGCGGAGCCTCAGACCCCTGGACGACGCCACCATCATGGCCTCGGTGGCCAAGACCCACAGGGCGGTGATCGTGGACGAGAGCTGGCGCACCGGCAGCCTCGCCGCCGAGGTCAGCGCCCGGATCATGGAGCAGGCCTTCTGGGACCTGGACGCCCCCGTGGGCCGGGTGTGCAGCGCCGAGGTCCCCATCCCCTACCCCAAGCACCTGGAGGACGCCGCCCTGCCCCAGGTCCCCGCGATCCTCACGGCGGCGAAGGCGGCGCTGGGCCGATGACCGCGGTCTATCGCATGCCCTCCCTGGGGGCCGACATGGAGGCCGGGACCCTCATCGAGTGGGTCAGGCAGCCGGGGGAGCGACTCGCCAAGGGGGACGTGATCGCGGTGGTGGAGACCCAGAAGGGGGCCATCGAGGTGGAGGTCTTCCACGACGCCATCATGGGCCGTCCGCTCGTCCAGGTCGGCGAGACCGTCCCGGTCGGCACGCCCATGGCGGAGCTGGAGATCGAGGGCGCCGCGCCCGAGACCGGCGCGGTTCAACCCGGCGAGCCGGCTCCCGAGACCCGGGAGACACCTCAGGCC
>JBAPYD010000358.1:0-6886 GCA_049284555.1 Chromatiaceae bacterium
GTGCGAGACCGATCTCTTCGGCGAGCAGGTGGTTCTGTGCGGCGGGCTCACCTCGCTGATCCAGAAGGGGTTCGAGACCTTGGTGGAGGCCGGCTATGCGCCGGAGATGGCCTACTTCGAGTGCCTCCACGAGGTCAAGCTGATCGTCGACCTGATCTACGAGGGTGGCATCGCCAACATGCGCTACTCGATCTCCAACACCGCGGAGTACGGCGACCTGACCCGCGGCCCGCGGATCATCACCGATGAGACCAAGGCGGAGATGAAGCGCATCCTGGGCGAGATCCAGAGCGGCGAGTTCGCCAAGGAGTTCATCCTGGAGAATCAGGCGGGGGCCCCGAAGATGAAGGCCATGCGTCGCCTGGGCGAGGAGCATCAGATCGAGGTCGTGGGCGAGCGCCTGCGCGAGATGATGCCCTGGATCCGGGAGAAGAAGCTGGTCGACAAGACCAAGAACTGATCCCCGCGGAAGGCGACTCCAGGGCCGGCCCGGATGGCCAGCCCTGGACCGGCTAGCAGGGCGGGCTGGCCGCGCCCGGCCCTGCCGCTCAAATGTGCTGGCCTACATCCACCTGCTCCGCGTCCTGCATGAGCGCCCGGAAATCCTCGCCCCCGAGCCGGACCAGGGTCTCGTGGTCCCCGGCCTCGAGGTAGACCTCCGGCTGATCCAGCAAGTTGCTGTCCAGCAGCGTCCTCAGACCATAGGCCTGACCCACCGCGGGCACGGCCCCTGGCTCGCAGTCCGGGAACAGGTCCGCCAGCTCGGCCTCCGTCACCAGCCCCACCGCACCGCCCAGGTGACGGTGGAGCAGCCCCATGTGCACATGGTAATCGGACGGGACCACCACCATCAGTGGATGGTCCTCCGACTTGACGATGACGGCCTTGGCGAGGCGATCCCCCGGCACGTGGGCGACGGCGGCGGTGTCCATGCTGGAGCCCGTGTGCGGGTGGGCGACCAGGCTGTAGCGTACGGAACTGCCGTCTAGATAGGTCCTCAGGGTGGTGGCCATGCTCATGGTGCGGGTCTCCTCCAGGTTTGACGGGGTCGGGCGCCCCTTCCCCAAAGCGTAGCGCAGCCTTCGGGAAGCGCTGATCCGCAGCGCTTCCCCTTCCGTCCAGGGCCGCCCTGTTCTCATGGCCCCTGGCAATGGTCCCGCCGCAGCGAAAGGCGGCTGATCACCTACCCGACCCCATCCGTGCAGCGTCGTCTCGGGCCATTGCCGGTCGAAACGCCCCGTCGCACCCCGTTTCCGAGCCGACACACGCGACCGTCCTCTGAGATAGACTGGGGTAACCCGTCGATCAAAGCCCCTCCGATGCTCATGCAGCGCCCCCGCACCGCAGATCCCCGGTTCCTGTTCTCAATGGCCGTGCTCATGGCAGGCCTCTCGCTCAGTCCCCATGTCCATTCGGTGGCCGCCATGCAATACGACCAGCTCCCCGAGCAGCGCATCGACGACGGCGCCCAGCAGTCGGTGGCCCTGACCATCTATAACGACGACCTGGCCCTGGTGAAGGATCTGCGTAGCGTGCTTCTCGACCGGGGCGACAACCGCCTGGCCTGGCGCAGCGTGTCCCAGGCGATCCGCCCGGAGACCGCCCTGCTCAGAGATCCCGATGGGAGCCTGGACATCCTGCTCCTTGAGCAGAACTTCGACTTCGACCTGTTGACCCCGGAGAGCCTGCTGAAGAAGTACCTGGGCCGCACCGTCTTCGTGGTCCGCACCAACGATTCGGGGGATCGAACGGTGGAAGAGGCGGAGGTGCTCGCCTACACGCAGGGGCCGGTGCTGCGCTACCAGGACCGCATCGAGACGGGGGTGGTCGGCCATCTGGCCTACCCGGATCTTCCAGAGGATCTGCGCGATCAGCCCACGCTGGTGCTGCACCTTCGCAGCGCCACGGCGGGGCAGGGGGAGCTCGAGCTCTCCTACCTCACCGGTGGGCTCGGGTGGAAGGCGGACTATGTGGCCAATCTGGCGGGGGAGGGGACCCGCATGGATCTCAGCGGCTGGGTCACCCTCACCAACTCGAGCGGCATCGCCTACCGGGACGCCCAGGTCCAGCTGGTGGCCGGGGAGGTGAATCGGGTGCGCGAGCCCGTCGTGTCCCCCATGGCCAGGGCTGTGGTGATGGCCGAGGCCGCTGCCCCGCCGGCGGAGGAGTCCCTGGCGGAGTACCACCTCTACACCTTGCCGCGGGCCACGGACATCCAGAACAACCAGACCAAGCAGGTGTCCCTGCTGACCGCCCCCGGGGTCCCCGTCACCAGGGAGCTGGTGGCTCGGGGTCAACCCATGCCCTATCGCACGGAGACCGCGGACGGCTGGACCCCACAGCCCGTCGAGTCCCGTCTGAGCTTCCTGAACCAGGACGGCAGCCTGGGGGTCCCCCTGCCCGCGGGTGTGGTGCGGGTCTATGCCCAGGACAGCCGGGGCAGCGCCCAGTTCGTGGGCGAGGACCGTATCGGGCACACGCCCAAGGGGGAGACCCTGACCCTCAAGCTGGGGGAGAGCTTCGATGTCACCGCACGCCGCAAACAGACGAGCTTTCGCAAGCTCTCGGGGACCGGCGCCTATGACTACGCGTACGAGGCGGGGTTCGAGCTCCAGCTCAAGAACGCCAAGCCGGAGCCCGTGGAGGTCAAGGTGTTGGAGAGCATACCCGCGGATTGGCGCATGCTGAGCGAGAGCCAGCCCCACACCAAGGAGTCCGCCAACCTGGCCTCGTGGCGTGTCCTGGTGCCCGCGGAAGGGGCCGAGACCTTGACCTGGCAGGTGGAGGTGCGTCGCTGAATCCCGGCATGGATCGTCGGGATCCACCCACCCAGGGACTGCGGTCACCCGGCCAGCGGTGGCGCGGCGATATCACCCTTTTGGGACTCCCTGCGACGGACCGATGGTGCTTGCTCGTCGGCGGGATTCGGGCTAGCGTTACCAAGTCTAGCTCGCCGCCGGATGCCAGAGTTGGTGTCGGGCCCGCTTCTCCCAGGCCCAGTATCCTGGCCTCTCACCGAGCGCCTCAGGCGCTTCCGGGTTTCCCGGCTCAACCTAACAGCAGCCGCAGGGATGGCGGACCGATCGAGGCATGCCTCCAAGACCTCATGCGAATCCTTATCGTTGAAGACGACCAAGAGCTCGGCAAGGGTCTGCGGGCGGGACTTGGCCAGGACGGCTACGCTGCCGATTGGGTGCTGGATGCCGCCTCGGCAGAGCACGCCATTCGCCTGGAGCACTTCGACCTGGTGGTCCTGGATCTCGGGCTGCCGGGGCGGGACGGGCTGACCCTCCTGAAGCACCTGCGCCAAGAGGGATTCTGCCGGCCGGTCCTGATCCTCACCGCACGGGATTCGGTGGCGGATCGCGTGGCCGGGCTGGACGCGGGGGGCGACGACTACCTGATCAAGCCCTTCGACCTGGACGAGCTCAATGCGCGCATCCGTGCCCTGATCCGTCGTGGCAATGGACAGGCCGCACCCCTGCTCAAGATTGGCGACCTCGTGATCGACCTCGGGGCCCGCCAGGTCATGCTCAAGGAGCGACCCGTGTGCATGTCTCCCAAGGAGTTCGCCGTATTGGAGGCCCTGGCGATCAACGCGGACCAGGTGGTCCCCCGGGCCCGTCTTCAGGAAACCGTCTACGCCTGGGGAGACGAGGTTGCGAGCAACACCCTGGAGGTCCATGTCCACAATCTCAGACGCAAGCTGGGCAAGGACCGAATCGCCACGGTCCGCGGTATCGGCTATCGCTTGGACTCCGAGATCCGCCAGTGAGATCGATTCGAGGCCGCCTCCTGACCATTCTGCTGGGGTCTTGGACCACGGTCTGGCTGGCGGTGGCCGCGATTACCCTCGACCGCGCCGGCCATGAGGTCGAGGAGCTGCTGGACGCCCAGCTCGCCCAGACGGCGCGGGTCTTGTGCCGCATCATCAGCGCGGGCAACCTGCCGAACCTGGAGGGCCTGCCCCAGACGCTGTCCCCGTTCGACCATCCCTACGAGAGCAAGATCAGCTTTCAGCTTTGGCGCGGTACGGAGCTGATCAGCGCCTTTGGTGGGGCCCCGGAGGGTCCCCTGGGCGATGCGCCCGGCTTCTCGGATCAGCAGATCGGGGACACCCGGTGGCGGGTCTATGGCCTCAGCCCCAGCGACCGTCCGGAGCAGATCCTCTATGTCGCGCAGAGCTACGCGATCCGGCAGGAGCTGATCCATTTCCTCACCATCCAGGCACTCCAGCCCGTCCTCTGGTCCCTTCCCCTGATCGTCCTGCTCATCTGGTTCGCGGTCAGCGATGGCCTGCGCTCCTTGAGCATCCTTGCCGGCCAGATTGGCAGGCGCTCCGCGGAACGGCTCGCGCCGATCGACGAGTCCGTCGTTCCCGTGGAGGTGCGTCCATTGACCAACGCGCTCAATGAATTGATGGAGGAGCTCAAACAGGCGCTGTCCCTGGAGCGGCGGTTCACCTCGGATGCGTCCCACGAGCTGCGCACCCCCCTCGCCGTGATCCGCACCAATGCCCAGATCGCCTATCGGAGCACGGATGCGACGGAGCGGTCCGAGGCCTTGCAGGGCCTGATCTCGGGGGTGGACCGGGCAACCCACCTCTGCTCCCAGCTATTGATGCTCGCCCGCCTGGACCCGGAGTCGGTGGAGGGCGCCCATCACGCCGCCTCGTTGACCGAGGCGGTGGCCCACGCGGTCGCGGACAAGCGGTCGGCGGCCTCTCTGAAATCCCTGACCGTGAGCACGAGCGTGCCGGAGGAGGACCCCTGCGTGGTGAACGTCGATCCCTCGGCGCTGTCCCTGCTCATCGGCAATCTCCTCGGGAACGCGATCAAGTACACCCCCGAGGGGGGGACCGTGCGGCTTTCGGTCGCCCCCCGGGGTGACCATACCTTGCTCCAGGTGACGGACACCGGGCCTGGTGTTCCCGCCTTCGACCGCCCGCGGGTGCTCGAGCGCTTCTATCGTCGCAGCGGTGCCTCGGCCCCCGGCGCGGGCCTTGGGCTGTCTATCGTCCAGCGGATCTGTGAGCTGTACGGGGCCAAGCTGGAGCTGCTCGACGGGGACGACGGTAAGGGCCTCTGCGTCGAGGTGACCTTCGCATCGGCGGCCTGAACTCGCCCTTTTCGTCCCTTGCCCCACCGGATTGGGGTGTCTTCTCTGCCGGTACCTGCCGTCCGGTGATCTTCCAGTCCCTTCAGGACGCCCGCCCGGCGGCCTGACCCCGGCTTCCCGCCCCCGTCACCGTCGGTAAACGGATGACACGCGTCAGCGCGTTCTTGGCGCATCCAGGCGCCGTTAAGGTTCCCTTAAGGCTCAGCCCCGTAGAGTTCGTCCCGCAACGGGCTGCCGTTCAGCGGCTATTCAGCCCATTTCGTCGGGTGGAGCCGGGATGTCCCACAGCCAACGGACCCCGTCCTCCCACGGCGACACGGCGTCTCCGACTAAGGATGCGAGTCGGCGTCACCCGCCAAGGGCCTTCGTGTGGCCCTTCCGGCATTCACTCAAAAATGAGGTGAGCCTCTATGATCGATAGGCATCCGAAGGTCCGCCGGGGCTGGCGCGCCCCCATGGGCACCCTGCTCCTGATCCCCGTTCTCACGTGGCCCGTCGCCGGCGCGGCGAGTCCGAGCTGCACCATCGATCCGGCAAAGCCGATGATCGAAACGGGCGCATCCGTCCAATGGTCCGCCTCGGTGAACGATCTCCGTAGCTCTCGTCTCCGGTACCGATGGAGTCTCGACGGCGCCTCTCAGTCCTCCAGCTCTCAGTCCAGTCCCGACGCCGTCTACGACCAGGCAGGCACCTGGACCACGACCGTCCGGGTCTCCGACGGGCGTCGCTGGGCGCGGTGCCAAACCTCGGTGACGGTGGCGGAGATCCAGACTAGCGGCGGCGGAGCCACAGGACCTGTCCTCCCGGGAGGGGACGTCACCGCTCCCGACCTCTCGATCAACTCGACCAGCCAGGACTCCGTCGGTTTGGTGCCGGACGCGGTCCCGGAGCAGCCGATGGTGGTGAACGGCGGCTACAGCGTGCTGGCCGTCAACGACCTCGGGATGCACTGCGGCGACCTGGATACCCGGGTGGCCAGCATCCTCCCGCCCTTCCAGGTCCTGCTGGCCCAGGTGATCCGCAAGGGGGCCGAGCCGGAGCTCAACCCGGCGGGTGTGGACCTGTACTACTCGGCGGCGTCCAACCCCAACGATCCGATCCTGGCCAGCGACCAGCTCGACGGCCTCAAGACCGACGGCAGTGTCTACAAGACCAACTTCTGGGACACGGTCGCCAAGGGGACCTACGACCCCTTCTATCCCGCCTTCAACCCCTTCGAGCCGAGCGTCACCCTGACCCCGCTGGCCGGTGCGCCCTTCAACGTGGGTCCCGACGTGGGGCTGCCGGTTCCGAATGTCGAGGAGCTGTACATCGGACATGACGGTGTGGTGAACAGCGGCGACGAGGGCCTGAGCGCGGTCCTCCATGCGATGCCGGGAATCTCCGATCCGTATATGGCCAACAGCCCCCAGCTGGTCCAGGAGCGCTACACCGACAAGCCCTTCTTCGTGAATTTCCCCTTCGGCTATGTCGCCGAGGAGGTCAACTGGTACGAGGGTGCCGGTGTGCCCTATGCCTCCTTCGATGACTTCGGCCGCGAAAACCCCTACCCGGTGGTCCGGGTGCAGGCCAAGTCTGGCAACAGCGTCCTGACGACCGTCGACACGGTGCTGCCCATCTCTGGTGAGGCGAGCTGCACCAACTGCCATTCGGATCCCTCTGACGTCCAGGATAGCCGCACCAGCCAGCCTACGGATGCCCTGACGGACGCCGGTCTGCCGGTGGCGACCAGCCTGGACGACCCCGACGCCAACATGCCGACCAAGGT
>JBAPYD010000359.1:0-8011 GCA_049284555.1 Chromatiaceae bacterium
GGGCCGTCGTCCGTGAGGATGAGGAGTCCCTCGGAGTCCTTGTCCAGTCGCCCCGCGGGGTAGACCCCAGCGTACGGGATGAAATCCGCGAGCGTGAGCTGGCCGGGTTGGGGCCGGAACTGGCAGAGCACGCCGAAGGGCTTGTTGAACAGCAAGACCCGCGCCGGCCCGCGCGGGTGCGCCGGGGCGATGTTAGGATTAGAGACCTTCCTGCGACGCGAGAGACCAGCACCCATGGCCTACGACAAGATTCAGATCCCGGCGGTTGGCGAGAAGATCCAGGTCAATCCGGACCTCTCCCTGTCCGTGCCCGACGAGCCCATTGTTCCCTACATCGAAGGGGACGGGATCGGCATCGACATCACGCCGGTGATGATTCGGGTGACCGATGCGGCGGTGGCCAAGGCCTATGGCGGTCGGCGGCGCATCCGCTGGATGGAGATCTACGCGGGGGAGAAATCGACCCGGACATACGGTGACGGCGTCTGGCTGCCCGAGGAGACCCTGAGGGCGGTGAAGGAGTTCGTCGTCTCCATCAAGGGCCCCCTGACCACGCCCGTGGGCGGTGGTATCCGCTCCCTCAACGTGACCCTGCGCCAAGAGCTGGACCTCTACGTCTGCCTCCGCCCCGTGCGGTATTTTCGGGGAACGCCGAGCCCGCTCAAGCAGCCCGAGCACACGGACATGGTCATCTTCCGGGAAAACTCGGAGGACATCTACGCCGGGGTGGAATGGCAGGAGGGGACGCCGGAGGTGAAGAAGGTCATCGACTTCCTGCAGCGGGAGATGGGGGTGACCAAGATCCGCTTCCCCGAGAGCTCCGGCATCGGGGTCAAGCCGGTCTCCCGCGAAGGCACCCAGCGCCTGGTGCGCAGGGCGATCCAGTACGCCATCGACAACGATCGACCCTCGGTCACCCTGGTGCACAAGGGCAACATCATGAAGTTCACCGAGGGGGCCTTCAAGCAGTGGGGCTACGACCTCGCCAAGGCCGAGTTCGGGGCCACGGACCTGGACGGCGGTCCCTGGTGCCACTTCAAGAATCCCAAGACCGGACGCGATATCGTCATCAAGGACGTCATTGCGGATGCCTTCCTGCAGCAGATCCTGCTGCGGCCCAAGGACTACGCCGTCATCGCGACCCTGAACCTCAACGGGGACTATATCTCCGACGCGCTGGCGGCCCAGGTCGGGGGCATCGGCATGGCACCGGGAGCCAACCTGTCGGACTCGGTCGCCATGTTCGAGGCGACCCACGGCACCGCGCCAAAATACGCGGGCAAGGATCAGGTGAACCCCAGCTCACTGCTCCTCTCCGCCGAGATGATGCTGCGGCATCTCGGGTGGACCGAGGCCGCTGATCTGATCATCAAAGGCGTCGAGGGCGCCATCGCCGCCAAGACCGTCACCTATGACCTGGAGCGTCTCATGGAAGGCGCCTCCAAGGTGAGCTGTTCGGGCTTCGGCGAGGCGGTCGTGGGCAAGATGTAAGGATGCTGAACTGCCTCTGGGCTGGCCCGACCGAGATGGACCCTCGGCCCGGGTGCCGGGGCCCAGCGGGTCCAACTCCAGGGGGCGCTGTCCTCAGCTTACGCGGTGGACCCGGGCCGCGTGCAGCCCCTTGGGTCCCTGGCTAACCTCGAACTCGACCTTCTGGCCCTCGCGCAGGGTCTTGTAGCCTTCCATGTCGATCGCGGAGAAGTGGACGAAGACGTCCTCCTCCCGACCGTCGGGCTTGACGAACCCGTAACCCTTGGCGTTATTGAACCACTTGACGATACCGCTGATCATTGTTGGGGTACTCCTCCGGGGGTTCCGAGTCTTGGCTCGGTGACCGTCTATTGTTGTGGTATGGCGCCGGATCTTGAAAGCGGCGGGGGGCGCCATACGTCGCTAGTATAGTGGGCGGTTTCACATGGTCAAATGCTGCCCCCGATCGCCCCATTCTCGAGGCGTCCCGTCCACCAGCGCAGCCGAGCTCGTCAAGTGATCCGGCGCGGCCCCGGCGTGGGTGCAACCCGGCCGTCGCCCCGGGGGCTGGGCTTCATCGAGGCGCCGTCCGCCACGAACAAAAACTCGTCTAGAATCCCCACTCATGAGTGACGATACGCCACGCGAGGACCGCGAAACCGGGCTCACCGTCCAGGAGGCGCGCCCCAAGCTGCGCCGGCCCCCGCTGTTCAAGGTCTTGTTGCTCAACGACGATTACACCCCAATGGAGTTCGTGGTCCAGGTCTTGGAGACCTTCTTCTCCATGAACCGAGAGAAGGCCACGCAGATCATGTTGCACGTACACACCCGCGGGGCCGGGGTGTGCGGGGTCTACACCCGAGACATCGCCGAGACCAAGGTCCAACAGGTCAACGACTATTCGCGGACCCATCAACATCCGCTGATGTGCACCATGGAAGAGGCTTGAGCATGCCCCGATCTAGTGGTCCAAGTGGTGCGGCGGCGGAGCGCACGACGATTTCCAACCTCGGTCTGGACGAGTTAGATGCTGAGTAAAGAGCTGGAGTTCACCCTGAATCGCGCCTTCAAGGAGGCGCGCGAGAAGCACCACGAATACATGACCGTGGAGCACATGTTGCTCTCGCTCTTGGACAACCCGGCCGCGGCCAAGGTGCTGCGGGCCTGCGGTGCGGACTCCGACCGTCTGCGGCGCGAGATCACCGCCTTCATCGACGAGACCACGCCCCTGATCCCCCCCAACGAGGAGCGCGATACGCAGCCGACCCTCGGGTTCCAGCGGGTGCTCCAGCGGGCCGTCTTCCATGTCCAGTCCGCCGGGAAGAAGGAGGTGACGGGGGCCAACGTCCTGGTGGCCCTGTTCAGCGAGCAGGATTCCCAGGCGGTCTACCTGCTGAACCAGCAGGACATCACCCGGCTGGACGTCGTCAACTACATCTCCCACGGAATCTCGAAGGTCCCGGGCGAGAACCCGGAGGACGAGATCCAGGGCGAGGGAGAGGAGGCCCGGGGTGAAGAGAAGGAGGGCAGCAGCCCCTTGGAGAGCTTCGCCACGAATCTCAACGAGATGGCGCGCCAGGGTCGCATCGACCCCCTGATCGGGCGCTCCGCCGAGGTGGAGCGCACGATCCAGATCCTGTGCCGGCGGCGGAAGAACAACCCCCTGTTCGTGGGGGAGGCGGGCGTGGGCAAGACCGCGATCGCCGAGGGGCTCGCCAAGAAGATCGTGGACCGGCAGGTTCCCGAGATCCTGCGTGACGCCGTCATCTACGCCCTGGACCTCGGCGGGCTGGTGGCGGGCACCAAGTACCGCGGGGACTTCGAGAAGCGGCTCAAGGCCGTGCTGGCCCAGCTCAAGCGCCAGCCCCGGGCCATCCTGTTCATCGACGAGATCCACACGATCATCGGGGCGGGCTCCGCCTCCGGCGGCGTCATGGACGCCTCCAACCTGATCAAGCCGGTGCTGGCCTCTGGCGAGCTGCGCTGCATCGGCTCCACTACGTATCAGGAGTATCGGGGCATCTTCGAGAAGGATCGCGCCCTGGCGCGGCGCTTCCAGAAGATCGACATCGAGGAGCCGAGCGTCGAGGAGACCGTGGAGATCTTGAAGGGGCTCAAGTCCCGCTTCGAGTCCCACCATCAGGTGAGCTATACCAATCCGGCCCTGCGAGCGGCGGCGGAGCTCTCCGCCCGCTACATCAATGACCGTCACCTGCCGGACAAGGCCATCGACGTGATCGATGAGGCGGGCGCCAATGTCCAGCTCATGACCCCGGCCAAGCGCAAGAAGCGCATCGACGTGGGGGACGTGGAGGCGATCGTCGCCAAGATCGCCCGCATCCCGCCGAAGAAGGTCTCGGTGTCCGATACGGAGTCCCTGCGTAACCTGGACCGGGACCTCAAGATGGTGGTCTATGGTCAGGATGCCGCCATCGATGCCCTGACCGCCGCCATTCGCATGAACCGTTCGGGGTTAGGGCACGAGGAGAAGCCCATCGGCTCTTTCCTTTTCACCGGCCCCACCGGCGTGGGCAAGACCGAGGTGACCCGCCAGCTTGCCCGCATCCTGGGGATGGAGCTGATCCGCTTCGACATGTCGGAGTACATGGAGCGGCACACCGTGTCGCGCCTCATCGGCGCACCTCCCGGCTACGTGGGCTTCGACCAAGGGGGGCTGCTCACCGAGGAGGTGAACAAGCATCCCCATGCGGTCCTGCTGCTCGATGAGATCGAGAAGGCCCATCCGGATGTATTCAACCTGCTGTTGCAGGTGATGGACCACGGGACCCTCACGGACAACAACGGCCGCAAGGCGGACTTCCGAAACGTCGTGCTGGTGATGACCACCAATGCGGGGGCCGAGGAAACCGCCCGGCGTTCGATCGGCTTCTCCGAGCAGGACCATTCGACCGACGGGCTGGAGGCGCTCAAGCGCTATTTCACCCCGGAGTTCAGGAATCGTCTGGACGCCGTGGTGCAGTTCGCCCCGCTCGGGGCGGAGACCATCAAGAGCGTGGTCGACAAGTTCATCTTCGAGCTGGAGCAGCAGCTCGCCGACAAGAAGGTGGCCCTGACGGTCGATGCCGACGCCCGGTCATGGATCGCCGAGAAGGGTTATGACCCGAAGATGGGGGCCCGTCCCATGGCCCGGATCATCCAGAACCACATCAAGAAGGCCCTGGCGAGCGAGCTGCTGTTCGGGGTGCTCTCGGGTGGTGGATCCGTCCGAGTCCATGTAGGCCCCGACGGGGATCTGGGGTTCGACATCGATGGGGGGCGAGGCTCCCACTGAGCGGCGCGGGTTTGTTGCTCGGCCGGTTGCGCCTGGGGCGTGCACCACACCCGCCCACTCGTGCAGCGGACCTCGGGGGAGGGTACCCGCTCGTGGCTGGGAAACAAGTCGGAGTGCGGCGGCGAGGTCAGCGGGCGCGGTAGACGATCCGGCCCTTGGTCAGGTCGTAAGGGGTGAGCTCCACCGTGACCTTGTCGCCCGTGAGGATACGGATATAGTGCTTGCGCATCTTGCCTGAGATGTGCGCCGTCACCGTATGGCCATTTTCAAGCTGCACGCGGAATACGGTGTTGGGCAAGGTCTCTGTGACCGTCCCTTCCATTTGGATGACATCGTCTTTGGACATGGCTCAGGTGGATTGCGAGGGCAGCTCCGTTCTCGAAGGGGCGGCAGTATAGCACAGGGGCCCAGCGCTCACGGGGCCCTGCTCAGCCGGCCTTGAGGCCGTCTCCCTTGGCATATCGTTGCCAGACCCGCCCGTCCCAGGCCTCGATCGGGCGAAATCGATCCTTGTAGGCCATCTTGCGGCAGGCCTTGATCCAGTAGCCCAGATACAGGTAGGGCAGACCCAAGCGGCGGGCGATCTCGATCTGGGCCAGCACGGCGAAGGTTCCTAGGGACCGTCCCTCGAGCTGCGGATCGAAAAAGGTGTAGACGGCCGACAGGCCGTGCGCGAGTCGGTCGGTGACGGCCACCCCGGCCAGCCGATCCCCCAGACGGAGCTCGAGGAAATGGGTCTCCCCGCCCCAGGGCTCCACGAGGAAGCGCCGGTAACTCTCGACGCTGGTGTCGTCCGCCATGCTCCCATCGGGGTGGCGGCTCGCCAGATAGCGGAGGTAGAGGGCGAAATGGGCCTGATCGAAGGCCGCGGCGGTGTCCACGAGTCGCAATTCCGGTGCGTTGAGCCGCCAGTTGCGTCGTTGGGAGCGGTTGGGCTGGAAGGTGTTTACGGGGATGCGCACGGGCACGCACTGGGCGCAGCCCCGGCAGGCCGGGCGGTAGACATGGGAGCCACTGCGCCGGAACCCCTGGTCAACCAGGGACTGATAGGTGACCGTGTCGAGGCGCGCCAGGGGGTCCACGAACAGGGTGCGCGCCCGCGATCCCTCCAGGTAGGAGCAGGGGTGCTCACCGGTGAGGTACAGGGCCAGCTGACGCTCGCTCTCGTTACCGGGCTTCATGGGGCCATTTCCTCGCGCTGACGTGGGATTTCCGGCTCAGGGGCCCCGGGGAAGCGGATCTCCCCGTCATCCCAAGACCCGGTCGCTCCAGGAAGGGGACAGAAACGATCGAGCAGGGTCACGAAGCCTCCCCGCGGGATCTCCTCGGCGCCCAGCTTGATCAGATGGTCGGTTCGCATCTGGCAGTCGATGAGTCCGAAGCCCCAACTGCTCAGCCGTTCGCACAGGTGCACCAGGGCCACCTTGGAGGCGTCGTCGCTGCGGCTGAACATGGACTCCCCGAAGAAGACCCGCCCGAGGGCCACGCCGTAGAGCCCGCCCACCAGGCGATCTCCGTCCCACACCTCCACCGAGTGGGCCCAACCAAGCCGGTGCAGGGTCTCGTAGGCCGCGACCATGCGGGGGACGATCCAGGTCCCACCGTCGACGTCGCGGGGGGCCGCGCAGGCCCGGATCACCGCCCCAAAGGAACGATCCATGCTGGCCCCGAGCTGGCGTCGGCGCAGTCGCTTGCGCAGGCTGCGCGAGACCCGAAGTGCCTCGGGGAACAGCACGGTGCGGGGGTCCGGTGACCACCAGAGGATGGGGTCTCCCTCGCCGAACCAGGGAAAGATCCCGCGGCGATAGGCGCTCAGCAGGCGCTCGGGCGACAGGTCCCCGCCGGCGGCCAACAATCCGTTTGGATGGCGCAGGGCCAGTCGCACGTCCGGGAAGCCGTTGGGATCCTGGGCCGCTAGAAGGGGGACCATAATGCAGATCGTTGTACGGGGTGCGTCCCCGGCGGGCGCTCCCGGTAGGGGCTGTGGCCCTGCATCTCCTCCAGGTAATCCATCATGCCCCGTGTCTCCTGGTCCAGGAATCGGCCGATCGCCTGGCGAAAGCGAGGCTCGGCGATCCAGTGGGCGGACCAGGTCGCGGTGGGCAGGAAGCCGCGGCTCACCTTGTGCTCGCCCTGGGCCCCGGGCTCGAAGCGGGAGAGCCCCGCCGCGATGCAGTAGTCGAGCCCCTGATAGTAGCAGGCCTCGAAGTGCAGGCTGTGGAAGTCCTTGATGCAGCCCCAGTGGCGCCCGAACAAGGAACGCTCCCCCACCAGATTGAAGGCGGCGGCGACCAGCTCATGCCCGTGGTAGGCGAGCACCAGGAGGAGCTGTCTGCCCATGGTCTCCCCGATCTCCTGGAAGAAGGGCAGGGTGAGGGTGGGAAGTCCCCCATGGCGGTCGAAGGTGTCCCGGTACAGCCGGTGGAAGCCGACCCATTCCGACTCCGTCATCTGATCTCCGAAGACGCGCCTCAGGGTGATGCCCGCCTCGTCCACCCGCCGACGCTCGCGCTTCACCTTCTTTCGCTTCTCCGCGGTGAACTGCCCCAGGAAATCGTCGAAGGAGCCGTAGCCGGGGTTGCTCCAGTGGAATTGACAGCCCAGACGGCGCAGGTGGCCTCGACCCTCCAGGAGCCGCGTCTCCCCATCCGTGGTGAAGAGCCAGTGGAGGGAGGAGACGCCCATGCGCTCCGCCGTCTCGACGGCGCCCTGGATCAAGGCTCGGGCGTGACCCTCCCCCTCGGGCCCGGGGCCGACGAGGATGCGCGGACCGGTCGCGGGGGTATAGGGCGAGGCCACGACCAGCTTGGGATAATAGGGGAGGCCGTTGCGACGGTAGGCATCCGCCCAGGCCCAGTCGAAAACCAGCTCGCCGTAGGAGTTGAGCTTGAGATAGCAGGGCGCCGCCGCCAGCAGACCGCCCCCCGCGTCTTGAAGCGTGAGGTGGCGGGGGATCCAGCCGAGGGATTCCCCGACACACCCATGCCGCTCCATCGCGAGGAGGAACTCGTGACGTAGGAAGGGGGCGTCCGGGTCCACCAGACGATTCCATTCCGCCGCGGGGATCTCGGCGATGGCCTCATGGGTGCGGAGGGTCTGCATGGAGCGCTGCATTCTGGACCACGACGGTGCACAGATGCGGGCGGCGGGCGGTGAGTAAAACCACTGCCCGCGGAAGGCGGGGCCGGCCCGGGCGCAGGGCATCCGTGGTGACGCCCCGCGAACCCGCGGCTCATTTGCCCTCGGCAG
>JBAPYD010000360.1:0-3503 GCA_049284555.1 Chromatiaceae bacterium
ACCTTCGAGAACCGCTGCTTCGAGCTGGCGGACAACCCGGTGGTCTTCACCCCCCAGACGGATCTCGCGATCCAGAACTACATCTGCAACTACATCATCCAGAACGGCAAGGTGAACAAGGCCTTCGTGGATGCGCACGTCAACTTCAAGCGCACCAACGAGAACATCGGCTACGGCCTGCGCCCGAATCATCCCCTGGAGCAGAAGGCGACCAACAACGGCTACCCGGACCCGGCGGACCCGACCAAGAAGAAGGGCGACCCCATGGGCGCCACCGGGATCAGCCTCGAGGAGTTCGCCAAGCTGGTGGAGCCCTACACCCTGGAGTATGTCTCCGAGCTATCGGGGGTGCCCAAGGAGAATCTGGAGCGCCTGGCCCAGGCCTACGCGGACCCCGGCAAGAAGGTGGTCTCCTACTGGACCATGGGCTTCAACCAGCACACCCGCGGGAGCTGGGTGAACGGGAACATGTACAACGTCCACCTGCTGGTGGGCAAGATCTCCGAGCCGGGCAACGGCCCCTTCTCGCTCACCGGACAGCCCTCGGCCTGCGGCACGGCCCGGGAGGTCGGCACCTTCGCCCACCGGCTGCCGGCGGACATGGTGGTGATGAAGCCCGAGCACCGCACCGCAACCGAGGAGCTCTGGCAGCTTCCCCCCGGGACCCTCAACGAGAAGCCCGGCTATCACGCCGTGTTGATGCACCGCATGCTCAAGGACGGCAAGCTGAACTGCTACTGGCAGCAGTGCAACAACAACATGCAGGCCGCCCCCAACATGAACGAGGAGGGCTATCCGGGTTGGCGCAACCCGGACAACTTCATCACGGTGTCCGACCCCTACCCGACGGTCTCCGCCCAGGCCGCCGACCTGATCCTCCCCACCGCCATGTGGGCCGAGAAGGAGGGTGCCTACGGCAACGCCGAGCGCCGCACCCAGTTCTGGCGCCAGCAGGTGGACGCCCCCGGCGAGTCCCAGTCCGATGTCTGGCAGGTCATGGAGTTCGCCAAGCGGTTCAAGGTGGACGAGGTCTGGCCCGAGGAGCTGATCGCCAAGAAGCCCGAGTACCGGGGCAAGACCCTGTACGAGGTCCTGTTCGAGAACGGGGTGGTGAACCAGTTCCCCTACGACGGCAAGATCCTCGACGACCGGGGCAACGAGTACGGCAACGCCGAGAGCGCCCATTTCGGCTTCTACGTCCAGAAGGGCCTCTACGAGGAATACGCCAAGTTCGGGCGCGGCCATGCCCACGACCTGGCGGAGTTCGACGCCTACCACCGCAGCCGCGGCCTGCGCTGGCCGGTGGTGGACGGCAAGGAGACCCTGTGGCGCTTCCGCGAGGGCTATGACCCCTACGTCAAGATCAAGAATCCGCAGGTCGCGAAGGGCGACGTCTACTTCTACGGCAACAAGGACGGCCGGGCCAACATCATCTTCGCCCCCTATGACCCGCCGGCCGAGGCCCCGGACGCCGAGTATCCACTCTGGCTGTGCACCGGTCGGGTGCTGGAGCACTGGCATTCGGGCTCCATGACCCGGCGCGTGCCGGAGCTCTACAAGGCGGTGCCCGACGCCCAGGTCTACATGCACAAGAACGACGCGAAGAAGCTCAAGCTGCGAGACGGGCAGCTCGCCAAGATCTCCACCCGCCGGGGTGACATCACGGCCCGGGTCGAGACCCGGGGTCGCAACCGCCCGCCGGAGGGGCTGATCTTCGTCCCCTGGTTCGACGCCAGCCGGCTTGTCAACAAGCTGACCCTGGATGCCACCTGCCCCCTGTCCAAGGAAACGGACTTCAAGAAGTGCGCGGCCAAGGTGGAGAAGGCCTGAGCGGCGGTTCGGGCACGACGTGATTATGTAGGGTGAAACGCCAAGCGGTTCCACCAAAACCACTGGAGGCGGCCGCGGGACTGCTCAAGGTGGATCGCCCTTCGGGCATCCACCCTACGAGGCTCACCGCCGCCTTCGAAGACGAACCAGGCCGCCATGTCGAGCGAACGCGCAGCCAAGGGCAAGGCGATACGAACCACCCGTCGCCAGTTCATGGGCGACGTGCTGAAGACCGCCTGCGGTGTGGGTCTCTTCGGCCTGGGTCTGGGGCTCTACGCACGGCGGGCCTCTTCCCTGCCCGCCCACTACATCCGCCCGCCGGGGGCCCTGCCGGAGGGGGATTTCAATGGGGCCTGCATCCGCTGCGGGCTCTGCGTGCGCGACTGTCCCTTCCACATGCTCTACCTTGGCGAGTTGGGTGAGGACGCCCCGACGGGCACGCCCTACTTCATCGCCCGCAAGAAGGGCTGCGAGATGTGCGAGGACATCCCCTGCGTCGCGGCCTGTCCCACCAATGCCCTCGACCACGACCTCAAGGACATCAACGACGCCCGCATGGGCCTCGCCGTGGTCGTCGACCAGGAGAGCTGCATCGCCTTCCTGGGGCTGCGCTGCGAGGTCTGCTATCAGATCTGCCCCATCAAGGACGGGGCCATCACCCTGGACCGCCAGCACAACGCGCGCTCCGGCAAGCACGCGCTCTTCATCCCCATCGTGCACTCGGATCACTGCACCGGCTGCGGCAAGTGCGAGGAGGCCTGCATCCTGGAGGAGGCCGCCATCAAGGTCCTGCCCTCGCGCCTCGCCAAGGGCAAGCTGGGCAGCCACTATCGGGTGGGTTGGGAGCAGAAGGCCAAGGCCGGCGGGTCCCTGGTCACCCCGGACGCGGAGCACCGATACAACCTGCCGGAGGGCATGCGCTACGAGCACGGGGGGCGCGGCCTGATCCAGGAGACCCCGGGAACGATGGTCCCCGAGGCGGCCCCCACACCCGACGAGGCCCTGCCCTTCTCGGATGATCCCCTGGACACCCTGAACAAGGGGTCATTGTGATGCCCATCCGTGCCTATCCGGGCAAGGACGCCGTCGCGTCCAAGGGCTGGCTCCTGGCCCATCGATGGCTCCTGCTGCGCCGCGTGTCCCAGCTCGGGATCCTGGCGCTCTTTCTGCTCGGGCCGATCGCGGGCATCTGGGTGCTCAAGGGTAACCTCTCGGCCAGCATGGTCCTGGATGTCCTGCCCCTCACCGACCCCCTGCTGCTGCTCCAGACCCTCCTCTCCGGCACCCTGCCCGTCCTGAGCGGCGCGCTGGGGGCGCTCATCGTGCTCGCCTTCTACGCCCTCGTGGGGGGGCGGGTCTTCTGCTCCTGGGTCTGTCCGGTCAACCTGGTCACGGACCTGGCGGCCTGGCTGCGCCGTCGCTTCGACCTGCGGGGCGGCTCCGCGCTCTCACGCAATCTGCGCTACTGGATCCTGGGTCTGGTCCTGCTCTTCCCGCTGGTCACGGGCGTGATCGCGTGGGAGTACCTGAATCCCGTCTCCATGCTCCATCGGGGCCTGATCTTCGGGATGGGCCTGGGATGGCTGATCGTCGCCGGGGTCTTCCTCTTCGACCTCCTGGTCGCCAGGCACGGCTGGTGTGGGCGCCTCTGCCCCGTTGGCGCCTTCTACGGG
>JBAPYD010000361.1:0-1814 GCA_049284555.1 Chromatiaceae bacterium
GGTCACCCGCGGCGGCACGGATCAGGGCCATCGGGCCCCGCCGGCGCACGGCCGTCAGGCCCGCGTCGTCCTTCACGAAGAGGGAGCCGACGAAACCCAGGGCGTTCACCGAGACGCCATCGACGCTCTCCGCCTGTCTGGGGACCGCCAGCATCCAGCGCCGGGTCACCAGCAGGTTGTAAGGGCCGGACTGCCGGAGTCCCCCGTCACCCTCAACCGGCTGGATCCCGATCCGCCGCAGCAGGTCCAGATAGATCCGGTGCAGCTCCCCGGCATCGGGCTGCCGTCCAGCCTCGGGTCCGTCCAGCCGGGCGAGGGCGTGAGGGAAGGGCAGGGCGGTCGTCTCCTCGCCGCCGCCAGCGTGGAGCAAGGGCTCCATGGGTACCTTTGGACCATCGGGGTCCAGTGGAAGGGGCACCAGCTGGAGGTGCTTGTGGGACTGGCTCGCCCCCGCCGCCGTGCCGCCGTTGTAGAAGCAGAGTCCATCCAGCTCCCCCAGGCAGAAGGCCAGGACCTCCATGTCCGCAAGGGTCAGGAGGGTCTCCTGGTCCTCCCATTGGCGGGTCACCATCAGCAGGTGGGAGTCGAGCACGTTGAACTTGTTGAGGACGGCGAAATGGGTCTCCGAGAGCGCGCCGAGGGCCAGCTCCGGCTCGGGCGGCAGGAAGGGGCTCGCCCGCCGGTCGGAACCCGGCCGGCCGCCGGGCAGGCGGGCCCGCTCCGCCGCCTTGCGGGCCAGGCTGTCGACCTGACGGACCTGGAAGGTCACACCGCCGTCCGGGATCAGGGACTCGTGGGTGGCGATGGGCTGCAGGGCGCCAAGCTCCAGGGCCTGTGCCCGGGTTTGCTCCAGGCGCTCGACCAGGGTTCCGGGCTCGATGGGTACCAAGGGTTCGGACATAGGGGCCTTCCGTCGCGAAAAGACCACTACGATACCGAAAGCGAGGGGCCAAGGGCCAGGCTAGGAGGCGACGGGGCCCCCCGCTCCCCCCTCAAGCCCCGTCGTCCTTGGCCCCGAGCTGTCGGCGGTGGCGCCAGAGGAGCGCCCCGCCCCAGGCGAGGGCGGCGAGCATGACCAGGCTGCCCGTCACGTGGCTGAAGGTCGCCAGCCCGTGGTCCAGATGCAGGAGCCCGGTCTCACCCAGGATGAACTCCCAGTCGTGGAAGCCGTAAGGGGACGACTGGCCGGTGTTCCCGCCCAGGAGCGGCAGCGCGCCGGCGCGAGCGTCGTTGATGTAGGGGGCGATGTCGAGGAAGTTCTCCCCGAGCCACCAGAGGGCCACGGAGGCGCCGAAGGGGTCTCGGGTCTGGATGAGCAGGACGCCGAGGCAGATGGCCGGCATCAGGAGCTGCCCGAGGGTGCCGCCCAGGGACGCCATGAAGTCGCCGAAAGGCCGGAACAGCAGGTGGCCAAACTCGTGGAAGGGCAGGTTGACGAGATGCAGGACGGATCGCCCGGCGGCATTGCCTTCCATGGACGAGAGCATGAGGGCGAGACCCCACCAGCCGAGCACGACCCAGAGCAGGGTACGGGCGACGAGGGTCGGCCAGCCGCCCTTCAGCACCACGGGGAAGAGCAGGTCCCAGGGCCCAACCGCCGCCTGTGCCGGTTCCTCGTTCCACGGATGGGTCACCCGGACCGGGTCGGTTGCGGCTGGGAGGGAGGTATTTCCCGGGCGGGGATGGTACTTGTAGTACTTTTCGAAGACGATGCCGCAGCGGTGGCAGAGGATGCCCCCATCCGGCTGCTCGACCCCGCACTTCGGACACTGCATCTGCCCAGTCCCCCGCCGCTCGTCGGACCGAGTCTAGTG
>JBAPYD010000362.1:0-1638 GCA_049284555.1 Chromatiaceae bacterium
CGTATAAACCGTATCAGTAAGGCCGATATCGATGAGTTTGTAACGGCGGTTAGCGGTAAAAATTTGAGCATTCGTGACATCGAGACCCTGGCCCATGGTTATTTCAAAGGATCGGAGGATTTTCGCAAGCAGATCAAAAACGGCAATATTTCGTGGTCATTGAGCCGTTTGAAAGATCGATCAGCCCATCCAACGGATTGTGCACAAATCGAACGGAGCATGCTCAAAGATCTTGAGATCGTACAAAAATACATGCAACGGGTTATCTCCCGAAGCCGTGACACGCGATACAAATCAAACGTATTTTTTGCTCAGAGCAATCTTATTACCGGTGGGATTTTAAGGCAACTGGACATTTTTGCCAAATCAATAAGGCAGTTTCATGATAAGTCCCGACAAACGCAAAGCGATTTATCTACTTTATAAAGAAGGTATGGGGCTGCGCGAGATTGCACGCAGTTTACGTGTGAATCGGGGCACCGTTGGTGATATCATTAAACAAAAGGGTGTGATGCCTGAAACTACCAGAAGCGATAAGATCCAGCTGGATGTACAGCTTCTCATTGAGCTTTATAAAGATTGTGATGGCTGGGTGCAGCGCATCCATGAGAAATTGGCCGAAGAAGAGGGAATTAAGATTGGATATTCCACCTTAACCCAAAGGATCCGTGAACTGGGCCTTGGCAAACCCACCAACCAACGCTGCGCCCGGGTGCCCGACAAGCCCGGGGAAGAAATGCAGCACGACACCTCACCATATAAAGTTAAGCTGGGTGAAAAACGCGTATGGGTTCAGGCCAGTTTGCTTTATTTTCGTTACGCCAAGGTCCGTTATTTAAAATTTTACCCTTCATTTGACCGCTTTAAAATGAAATGTTTTTTGCACGAAGCGTTACGTTTTTGGGGTTACGCGGCAGATGTTTGTATCATTGATAATACCAGTCTGGCCCGGCTTCGGGGAACCGGCAAAAACGCGGTAATCGTGCCGGAGATGCAACAATTTGCAAAACAATACGGATTTGAGTTCGTCTGTCATGAAGTCATGCACTCAAACCGCAAGGCCGGCAGTGAAAGGGGGTTTTTCACGGTGGTGACCAATTTTTTTGCCGGTCGTAAATTTGAAGATATGGACGATCTCAACGCTCAGGCCTTTGAATGGGCGACGGTTCGATCGGCGAATCGACCCACTGGAAAAACCCGCTTAATTCCGGCAACCGCCTTTGAGTATGAAAAAGCCTATCTCAATAAGCTGCCGGCTTATGTAGAGCCTCCCTATCAGGTTTATGAGCGGCGCACGGACCAGTACGGATATGCGGCCTTTGACGGCAATTTTTATTGGATACCCGGCACCGGACGTCATAATGTGAAGGTGTTGCAGTACGACGATCATTTAAAAATTTATCATCAGCGCAAACTACTGGGCTATTATGAACTAGCTAAGTATGGCGTCAAAAATGAGCAAATCAGTCCCAAAGGTCAGCCCAAGCCGCAACATAAGCCAAAGTATCGCAAAAAGCCGACAGCGGGGGAAGAAAAAATATTGCGAACCGCCGCCGATGAGATCAATGCTTATCTGAGTTTTGCACTTAAAGAAAAAGGGGCCAAATCAAAACACCGATTTATACGGCAACTGTATGC
>JBAPYD010000363.1:0-1589 GCA_049284555.1 Chromatiaceae bacterium
ATCTATGACAAATCGGTCACGTCATCTTATTGAAGATGAGGTCCGACCGCCCCTTGAGGGCGGGTCCAGGTGATTCGGCATCGGACGGAGACTCCACGCTGGATCGACTCGCGCGGTCTCGTTCTCCTTCTCATTCCCCTTTGCGATTGTGTCGCAGGGTCTCGATCAGGATCTCCCGGTTGCGGAAGCGCACGTCCTGGCCCTCCGCCACATAGATCACCTGCTCGGCGATGGTCGCGGCGTGGTTGCCGATGCGGTTCAGGGCGTGTCCGATGGCGAACAGGGCCTCGAGGTGGGCCAGGGAGAGCCCTGCCTCCTTTCCGGAGGTGAGGTGCTGGATCAGGTCCTGGTTGGCCTGCTCCAGGGCGGTCTCGTCCTCGAAGACGGTGAGCGCCAGCTGGATATCGAAGGTGCCGACCGCCTCCATGGCCCGCTCGAAGGCGCAGCACACCAGCTCGTCCAGCCGGCGCAGGCAGTCGCACAGGGCCGGCGAGGGCTCGGTGTCTTCCTCGCGCAGCCGGATGGTTCGGTGGGCGATCCGGGCCGCCTTGTCGCCGGCGCGCTCCGCCTCGTTGGCGATCCGGCTCAGGGCGAGCACGAAGCGCAGGTCCACCGCCTTGGGCTGGCGCCGGGCGATGAGCTTGTAGGCCTCGTCGTCCGCGTCCAGGGCCAGGAAGTCGATCTGGGGCTCCCGGTCCAGCACCCGGTAGGCGGGCCCCAGGTCCCCCTGCAGGAGGGCGTTGACGGCGGTCTGGGTCTGCTCCACCACCCGCTCCCCCATCTCGAGAATGAGCTCGCGCAGCCGGATCAGGTCCCGGTCGTAGCCGCGGACGGTGTGGCCCTTCGCCGGGTCGAGGGACTCTTTCGAGGTTGCTGGCTCACTCATCAGCCGAACCGTCCGGTGATGTAGTCTTCGGTGAGCTTGTGGCGGGGATTGGTGAAGATCTGATTGGTCTCACCCACCTCCACCAGATCGCCGAGGTGGAAATAGGCGGTCCGCTGGGACACCCGGGCCGCCTGCTGCATGGAGTGGGTGACGATGGCGATGCTGTAGTTCTCCCGCAGCTCGTCGATCAGCTCCTCGATGATGGCGGTGGCGATCGGGTCCAGGGCCGAGCAGGGCTCGTCCATCAGGATCACCTCGGGCGACACCGCGATGGTGCGGGCGATGCACAGACGCTGCTGCTGACCGCCGGAAAGCCCGGTCCCCGGCTGATCGAGTCGGTCCTTGACCTCGTTCCACAGCCCCGCCTTGCGCAGGCTCTTCTCCACCAGCTCATCGAGCTCGGCCTTGCTGTTGGTCAGGCCGTGGATGCGGGGCCCGTAGGCGATGTTCTCGTAGATGGACTTGGGGAAGGGGTTGGGCTTCTGGAAGACCATGCCGACCTGTGCCCGCAGGGGCACCGGGTCCAGCCCCTTGTCGTAGATCTCCCGCCCATCGAGCCGGATGGAGCCCGTGACCCGGCACCCGTCGATGGTGTCGTTCATGCGGTTGAGGCAGCGCAGGAACGTGGATTTGCCGCACCCCGAGGGGCCGATCATGGACACCACCTCGTTCTTGCCGATGTCCAGGCTCACGTCCTTGATGG
>JBAPYD010000364.1:0-4928 GCA_049284555.1 Chromatiaceae bacterium
AGTCTCTTCTCTCCGACCATCCACTCCGCGATCGCGCGCGAAAATTCCGGAGATCCGCCAAAAGAGCGCTCGGCCGCGTCCTTGTCGGTCGTCGCGACCTCCTCCAGCAGCCGAAAGACCAGAGATAGACGCGGGAATGAGGATCGCGCCCGCCAATAGTGGACGTCCAAGGCGATCTGGTACATCTCGCGCCCCAGGGTCATGTGGTTGTGCAGTTGATCGATCCAATCCCCCGGGCGGAACTTGTCCGGATTCGGTGGTGTCGGGTGGAGGAAATCGATGCCGCGCATGACCGAGAATTGCCACGGGACGTCGTAGTGGTGCTGGAACAGGGGTCGATCATGGATCTTCGGGTCTGAGCCGAGCTCCGTTTGGTAGCAATACCTGCGACCGGGCGTCTCCAGGTATAGACGATCGAAGTTCCGGATGAGCCAGTCAGGTTTCCCGTCCCACCTCAAGGACTGGCCGTCCATGCTCTTCATCGCGAGGGTGCGTCGATAGAGCAGGTCGCGAACCTCGCGTGGCAGTCGGCGGCTCGAGCGCGGGAACAGCCTGGGTCCCGGGCGAAGATCCTCGCCGTAGTCCTCGCCGCGTCGGCGCCTCCACTGGCAGACCTGTCGGGCGGCCTGTGAGCGCTCGACCAAACGGCAGAGCCGATCCGCCAGAGCGGTCCAGTACCGGTCCGCCTCCAGGGGCACCGCGCGCATCTTCAGGAATTCTGCCAGGGTCTTGGTCGCTTGGAGGATGCCATCGGTCAGGACGTTCTCGAGCTGCGAGACCTCCGGATGGGCCCGGTGCTGGGTCGCCTGCTGCCAGGCGCAGGCAACGCGAAGGCGGTAGTACCAGGCGCGCGACTGGTCGATCAGCTCGGGGTTGCCGCGGTCCTCGATGTGTTTGAGCAGATCCAGGTCGTAGCGAAAATCCGGCTGCAGGAACAGCTCCTCGAGACCGGCCCCGATCCCTTTCAGAAACATCGCCAACAGATAGGCGGGCCCCACGATCGCGGTCGCCAGAAGATCCGCGGCGATCTCGATCAGGAGAGTGCGCGGGCGCAGCTCGTTGGAATCCTCGTCCTCCAGGCCGAAGGCGGCCAGGCAGTGGTGCAGAGTGCGCAACAACCGGGCGAAGGCGTCCCTGGACTGGGACAGCTTCTGGTTGTGCAGCTCGTTGTAGCGTTCGACAAGGAAGAGGTGTGCGATCTCGTGGGCGAGGATCGGCTGAATATCTGGCCTTTCGAGCATCCAATAGGAGCTGTCGATGAACCCAATACTTTCTGGGACCGGTCCTTGGCGGTCGTCATCGTTCGGGTGGCGCCGGCGACGGGTGTCGCCGAGGAAAGGCGTATTGTGGGACGTGAAGTCGTGGCTCCAGCGGTGCATGACATGGCGTGCGCCGGGCCGAGGCTCACCGCCTAGGTCCTCGAATAGACTCTCGATATCGTCACTCAGATCGCGACAGCGGTCCGCCAGAAAGCCGGAATAGATGCCCTGCTCGCGTCTGCGTTCCACCAATGGCCGCGGCAGGTCTCTGAGTCCCATGTCCATGTCCCTCGCAAGCTGCGCCTGCAGGTCGCCGAGATGCTCAAGGTACTGGCGAGCGCGTCCCTGGATAGCCGTGCGCAGAAGCAAGAAGCGCCCGAGCCCCTGGGGCCGAGGGTTGCCTGGTGGCGCAAAGGTGTCAAATCCGTGTCGGAAAAGCTCGACCTTGTCGCGCAGGATCTCTCGCTTGAGTATCTGCAGGACCGAGAGCAGGCGGTACTGACGCTTTTGGTCCAGGCTCCAGGTGCCGTTGCTCAAGACCGGATAGAGGTCATCGGCAATCCGGCGGGTGATGCTGTCGCGTCTCTCGGCGGCCCTCTTGCCTGCCGACTCATCTGCCCCTGAACGCCGTGTGCGTGTGTCCGGGTGCGGGAAATCGATGATCGTCTGCTCGGCGAAGCTGCGCGAGTCGAAGCCAGGGTGATCGAAGAGCTCGTCCCAGGTGCCTCGATCTCTACCCGATCGCGTCCGCGGAATCGGATCCTCGTCGTCGAGACGCAGCCAATGACCCCAAAGGAAGTCCTCCTCAAAACGCAGGGCGTTATAGAGAATCGGGAGCCGGAGCTGGTGGATCGTGTTGACCTGCGTGTGCCGGATCTCGAGCATCAGCGTATCGAGCCGCTCCACCATGTCGGTAAAGCTGAGAAAGCCGAGGACGTCGCCCGGACGCGGCCTTTCGCTCGCGGTCGCGCTGTGATTGGCTTCCATCGGTCATTTTCCTTTTCTGTGCGGCTTGGCCGGCAGCATGGCACGTGGTGGCCGATGCCCGGCCCCCAAGGAGGCTTTGAGATACGTCCGGCACGATCAATGGATCCTCCAAACGTTGAGGATCAGGGTCATGCCGGCGCCCAGGATGGCAGCGAGGCTCTGCCAGGTGAAGGGCGGGGGCGGGCGGTAGATCTGTAGACGGTTGTCGATGTCCAACGGCAGGCCGTGCTGATGCAGGCTGCGGTCGTCGTCGAGTCTCAACCAGTGGTCCCGCTGCTTCACCTGGCGGTGGAGAAAGACGATGCTGAGCCCCGTCCACAGCAGCAAAGCGACGACCATCCGGCCCGGCTTCAAGTCGATCAATTCCAGGAAACGCAGCCCCGTGATGCCCAGGAGCACCAGGTAGCCGGCCCAGACCGGATAGCACCAATAGGCCAGCCAATGCAGGAAGCCGCGGTCGCGCCAGGTCTCGGGATGTCCATCGGAGCCGAAGACCTCACGCAGGGCACGGGTCAGCACCGCTCCTTGGACGCTCTCGCGTCCGTACCAGTAGACCGCGTCGCAGTGCCCTCCGTCGAGCAGAGGCAGGCAGGCCGCGAAACGCCTGACGAAGGCCCGGGGCAAACACGCTGCGCGGAAGCGTCCGCCTTGGCGAATCGCGGGCGAGCGCCACTTGGCGAGGTCACCGAGGAATGCAGCGCTGCTGCTCGGGATCCGGGTGAATAAGCCTTGGAGAGCCCGGGGAGCCATCCATCCGAATAGCAGGATGGGGATAACGAAATTGATGATCGCGAATGAGAGCAGGGCGATCGATAAATAGCAGGATAGCAGAGGCGAGAGAATCACTGCCGACTGCAGGAGGCACCAAGACCTGAGGCCGCTCGGCCAAAGATAGAAGCGGTCTGTCGGTGACGTGCCGGGCACCGCGACAGGGGACGTGCAGTCGCCGCCGAGGTTTCGTTGGACGAGCCGATGCAGCGAACGCAACCAACGAAACGAGAACGATAGCGGGCGCCCCACGTAAACATAGGGCCAGAGATAGATGCGATCCAAGCCCCCAAGCCAGGAAACCGGCGACCGGCGAGGCGACGCGGACTCGGCAGGCGACAGGTTGGACACCTGCCAGAGCATGAACGGGGGCGAGCGCATCGGCTCCACGCCCCCACATAGGCGATTGCCGTAGTGCTCCACCGACGACCCAAGCCGTTCCAGCCAGGATTTTGGGCACTTGCGATACGCGGCCACCCGGACCTCCCTGCGACGACTGCCGGCGGGCCCGTCCGCCGCCGGCCGGGTCCTACCTCCGGTAGGGGTGGTCGCGAACCCAGCGCTTCTTGGGCTCGCTGAACGCTCGTCCGCTCGGCGTGTACTCTGTGCGCGCCGGCTGATAGCCGTTCGCACCAGTCACGCGAAAGGCGGCGATGTCGCTTCTCATGTTGTCGAGCCGATCATCGCCAGCATCCAGCCGATCCGAGATCGACGCCAGCTTGTCGTGGATGTCGCGAAGGCTGCGGGAGAATTCCTCCCGCTGCCGTTCCAACTCATCTGTCAGCCTTCCGAGCGTCTCGGACAGAGCCGTGAATGGGTCGCCCCTGCCCTCGCTCCCGATGCGATCCTCGGTTCCGGTCATTGGTCTTGCAATCCTGTTTCCCTGCTTGTCACGCGCCAAACAAAATGACGCCTACTTTCGGCAGGACGCCGAACGCGCGCATGTTGCGCGTCTACGACAGGGCAATCAAGGCCCAACTGAGCGGTATGCGCCCGATTCTTTGAGTTCAGTCAACCAAACGCCGAAACGACGCCATCGGGATTAACCCATCTTTGCCACCCGGATCTGGGCGATCCCGTAACATCAAAGCGTTAGATCTTTCGATGAGGGAAGTTGGTCACTACACTTGAGAAATCGCGTGTTGCTCGAAGTCGGCGTCTACCACCCGGCGGCGGCCTTGTTCGCTGTAGACCCGAGCCTACCCCCCTACTGCACCGCTCGCACGGCGCTCAGACCCGGGCGACACTCGTCGCTGTGCTCCAATAACGTCCCTTCAAACAACGGCTCAGGATCTGATGCCGGGCCTGCTTGTCAGCGCCGGTCTGAAATCGTAGCCAGACGGGCGCTCTGAAACTGCGGAAGAGCTTCTTGTTCTTCCGCGTTTTCCCTCTTCAATCTGTTGTTCTTTTCTTCGTCTTCTTCGGCCGTCCGGCGCGGCTGACGGCCGACTGTTTCGCGGTGTTTGCCCGGGGCCGCAGGCCGCGGGTTTCCCATCATTGGTGTAGAGCGGAGAGCCCACCAATGAAACGCCACAGAAGACGCAAGTGCCGGCATTGCCGGGAATTATTCTTCCCCGATCCACGCAACCTGCGCCACCAGCACTACTGCTCGAAGCCCGCCTGTCGGCGTGCCAGCAAGGCCGCCAGTCAGCGACGCTGGTTGAGCAAAGCAGAGAACCGCGACTACTTCCGGGGCTCGGCGAATGTGCAGCGGGTGCGCGCCTGGCGTGCCGCCCATCCTCGTTACTGGCAGCGAGCCGGTCCGCAAGCCGCGATTGCGATACAAGAAGACTCCTTGGCGCAACCCATTGAATCCAGTCAGGAATCGACGACTTTAACAGGCGCTGCGTTACAAGATCTCTTGTGCGCCCAACCCTTTGTTCTGATTGGACTTATCGCCAACTTAACCGGCAC
>JBAPYD010000365.1:0-7095 GCA_049284555.1 Chromatiaceae bacterium
GTGGCTCGCCTGGGTCCAGGACTTCCAGACGGTCGACCCGACCATTCCGGCGAGAAGCAGGCCCTACGCCCAGATGCCCCACATGCAGCTGAATCTCGGACCGACTCGAAAGGCCGCGCCGGTCGAGGTCGGCCTTAAGGCCTTTTACGACTACTTCGACCACAGCGCGAAGGTCCACGGCAGCCGCGTGGTCGCCCTCCCCTCGGTCCAGATGCCCCTGCGCCGCAGCTACGGCTCCCTGATCCCCCGCGCCCGCATCTACTACACGGGCTACGAGCTGACCGACGAGGATCCCGGGGTCCCCTCGCAGCAGTCCCACCTGATCCCGAGTCTGGATCTCGACGGCAGGCTGATCTTCGAGCGCGAGATCGACTGGTTCGGGAGCGCTGCGATCCAGACCCTCGAGCCGCGCCTCTACTACGTCCTGACGAGCTACGAGGACCAAAGCGATACGCCGTTGTTCGATACCACCGAGCTTGACTTCAGCTTCGCCAGTCTCTTTCGTCCCAACCGCTTTACCGGCTACGACCGGGTGGGTGACGAGAATCGCCTGACGGTCGCCATGACCTCCCGAACCCTCGGCAGCCGGGACGGGCGCGAGCTCTTTCGCGCGAGCATCGGTCAGATCTATTACTTCCATGACCAACAGGTTCAACTCCGCGGGCAGAATGTGGGCGAGGGGCCGAACACCTCCTCCGTGGCGGGCGAGCTGGAATTGAGCCCTGCCGAGGCCTGGACCGCGCGGATGAGCCTCCAGTGGAATCCGAACGAGACGCAGGACCCCTGGGAGAAGCGGGTGCTGCAGCTGCGTTACGCGCCAGCGAAGAAGGGGGTCTTCAACCTCGCCTATCGCTACAACCTGGGTCAGACCGAGGCCCAGCGATACGAAGACACCGACCTGTCCTTTCAGCTGCCGCTGACATCCAACGTGGGTCTGGTGGGACGCTGGCTGTACTCCTGGCTCAACCAGGAGACCGTGGATGCCGTCGCCGGCATCGAATTCGGGCGCTGCTGCTGGCGCCTCCGGGTGGTGGGTCGGCATCTCAAGACGCCGACGCAGCAGGAAGGGAGTACCAGCGTCATGGTCCAGTTGGAGCTGGCCGGCCTCGGGGCCCTGGGAAGCTCGATCGACAATCTCCTGGAGCAAGGTATCTATGGCTATCGTGCATACTGAACGGGCTTCCGGTGGGGGCCCCTCCCGGGCGACCAGACGCTGGCTCGAGGGGCCCCTCATTCGATTCGGCGCCCTCGTCCTGCTGGCGCTCTCGGTCCAATGGGGCCAGGCCCAGGAGCTGGACGCCATCGTCGCCGTGGTCAACGACGACGTGGTCCTGGAAAGCGAGGTCGCCCGCGAGACCAATCTGGTGATCCCTCAGCTGGAGCAGCAAGGGACGGCCGTGCCGCCCCCGGAGCAGTTGCGCAAGCAGGTGGTGGAGCGGCTCATCCTCAAGAAGCTCCAGCAGCAGCGGGCCAAGCAGCTCGGGATCGAGGTGGAAGACGCGACCCTGATGGAGGCCGTGACGAACATCGCCGCCCGCAACAACCTCTCGGTCGACGAGCTCAAGGCGACCCTGGAGGCGGGCGGTATCCGCTTCCAGGACTTCCAGGAGGATACCCGGATGCAGATCCTCCTGAGCCGCCTCCAGACCCAGGAGGTGGCCCGCGGTGTCCAGGTGACCGACCAGGAGGTGGATCGCTTCCTCGAGACGAACGCCAGTCAGCTGATCCCTCGCGAGCAGGTGCGTCTGCAGCACATCCTGGTCGCCCTCCCCGAGAACCCGACCCCCGCCCAGGTGGCCCAGGCCGAGAAGAAGGCCAAGGGGCTCCTGGCCAAGATCCGGGGTGGGGCGGATTTCGCCGCCGTCGCCGCCGCCAGCTCGGACGGTCGCACGGCACTGCAGGGGGGGGATCTCGGCTGGTTCGAGATGGCCGCCGTGCCGACACTGATGACGGACCTGGCCCGCACCATGGCCCCGGGAGAGGTCACAGAGCCCCTGCGCAGCCCCAGTGGCTTCAACATCATCAAGCTGACCGACATCAAGGGCGGGGGCCCCCAGAGCGTCACGCAGATTCACGCGCGGCATATCCTGGTCCGCACCAACGAGCTGGTCTCGGACGCGGACGCCAAGACCCGGCTCGGCCAGCTGCGCACCCGCATCCTCGGCGGCGACGATTTTGCCACCTTGGCCCGGGCCCACTCCGATGACACGGGCTCCGCCCTCAAGGGGGGCGACCTGGGCTGGTTGAGCCCCGGCGACACGGTGCCCGAGTTCGAGGACGTCATGAACGGTCTGGCGCCGAACGACGTGAGCGAGCCCTTCCAGAGCCCCTTTGGGTGGCACATCGTCCAGGTGCTGGAGCGTCGGACCCAGGACGCCACGGACGACCTGCTGCGGCTCAAGGCGCGGGAGGCGATCCAGCGGCGCAAGGCGGAGGAGGCGACCGATGCCTGGCTGCGTCGCCTGCGGGACGAGGCCTACGTGGAGCTCCGCCTGGACCGGGATGACCGGGACCTCTAGGTTGGGGGCCCGAGGCGGTGGCACAGCGGGAATCCGCCTGGTGGTCACCCCCGGAGAGCCCGCCGGGGTGGGGCCAGACCTCTTGGTACGCCTGGTCCAAGAGCCCCAAGAGGCCAGGCTGGTGGCGGTCGCGGACCCGGGGCTGCTGTCTGATCGGGCGGCGGCCCTGGGGCTTCCCCTGCACTGCGTCGACTTCGATCCCCTGGGCGGCGTCGACCCCAACCCGCCGGGCACCCTGGACGTATACCCCGTCTCGTTGGGCGCCCCGGTGCAGCCCGGGTGTCTGGACAGCCGCAACGCGCCCTACGTGCTTCAGTGCCTCGGGATCGCCTGCGACGGCTGTCTCTCTGGAACCTTCGATGCCCTGGTCACAGGCCCGGTGCACAAGGGCATCATCAACGATGCCGGCTTGCCCTTCACCGGCCACACGGAGTTTCTCGCGGAGCGCTGCGGTGCCGAGCCGGTCATGCTGCTCGCGACCCCGGGTCTGCGGGTGGCCCTGGCGACCACCCACCTGCCGCTTCGGGAGGTCAGCGCGTCCATCACGGCGCCCCTGCTGGAGCGGGTGATCGGGACGCTGCATCGGGATCTGCGCGACCGCTTCGGTATCGGAAGCCCGCGCATCCTCGTATGCGGACTCAATCCCCACGCGGGGGAGGGCGGTCACCTGGGGCGAGAGGAGATCGAGGTCCTGGAGCCGGTCCTCGGTCGCCTGCGTGCCCGGGGCTTGGATCTGGTGGGGCCCCTGCCCGCGGACACGGTCTTCGTGCCCGAGCGACTGCGGGGCGTCGATGCGGTGCTCGCCATGTACCACGACCAGGGCCTTCCGGTGCTCAAGCACCTGGGATTCGGGCAGGCGGTGAACGTCACCCTGGGCCTGCCCATCATACGCACGTCCGTGGACCACGGCACGGCCCTGGATCTGGCGGGTACGGATCGGGCCGGGCTGGGGAGCCTGCGCGCGGCGGTCGCTCTGGCCCTCTCGATGGTGCAGGCCGACCGGGCGAGGGCCTAACCGCCGGCGTCGGCGGGTCGCGAGTCCCCGATGCGGGCATGCACCTCGAGGGCGACCTCGAGCGCCTTGAGCCCGATGCGCCCGTCCACCAGCGGCGGGCGGCGGTCCTGGACGCAGCGCACGAACTCCGCGAGCTCGAGATCGAGGGGCTTCACCGGCTCCACCTGGATGCGCGAGCGGGTGATCTCCGGGCGGGGGGCCCCGACGACCTCCCGCGGCTCGGCGATATCGATGGTCTGGTTGATGAAGTCGAGGGACAGATAGCGTCCAGGCTGGAAGACGCGGATGCGTCGTGTCTTGCGGTCCGAGACCCGGCTCGCGACCACGTTGGCCACGGCGCCGTTGTCGAAGTCCAGTCGGGCGCTCGCGATGTCGACATGGGGTGTCAGCACCGATGCCCCGACCGCGGAGATGTGCGCGATCTCCGCGCCCACCAGGGCGAGGATGATGTCGATGTCGTGGATCATCAGGTCCGAGACGACGTCCACGTCGGTGGCCCGCTCCACGAACTCCCCCATACGCTGGGCCTCCAGGTAGCGCGGGGAGTCGATCCGCTCCGCCAAGGCCATGACGCCCGCGTTGAAGCGCTCCACGTGTCCGATCTGAAGCAGGGCCCCGTGCTCGGCCGCGAGACGGACGATCTCGGCGCCCTCCTCTCGGGTCGCGGCGATGGGTTTCTCCAGCAGCACCGGTATCCCGCGACGCAGGAAGGGGGCGGAGGCCTCCAGGTGAGCGGTGGTGGGCACCACGATGCTCACGGCATCCACCTTGTCGAGCAGCGCCTGCGCGGTGGGGTAGGCCGGGCAGCCGGCCTCGGCCGCCACGGCGTGGGCGCGTCCCTCGTCCGCGTCCACGACGCCCACCAGCTCGGCCCCTGGCAGCCGGGAGTAGATCAGGGCATGAAAACGCCCCAGATACCCTACCCCGACGACAGCGACCCGAAGCGTATCTGGCATGGTGACGGAGCGGCTTGGCTGACGGATTGGCGTGATCGCTGGAGGCGGCAACGCGGCCGGCGGATGCGGCTCAGCGGTTCAGGGGCTCGGCCTGGGGATCCTGATTGGCGATCGGAACCGCCTCGGCGCCGTAGTAGAGATTGACCTGATAGGCGACGGTCAGGGACATGCCCAGCACGACGGCGATGAGCAGGAGCGAGAGCAAGTCCGGTTTGCGGCGGCTGCGCTTGGGGCTCATGGACACACCGGCGACCTTTGAAAATTTCGGTTTATAAAAGTAATACAACAGCTTGAAAAGCAATGCGGGCAACGGGCGAACGACGAGCCGGCCGCGAGAGCGTCGGTATTATCACGCGTTGCCCTTCGCTTGTCTGCTTTCCCGCTCAATTTCGCGGTGGTCTCTTGACCGCTCTCACGTCGGGGCCGCGTCGGGAGAGTTTGGGTTCTCCGCGCCCACGCCTTTGAGTTACCCTTGCAGGGTTGACAACGACGGACAACCCTCTGCGGAGGCCCAGGTGAAGCGCCACGCGATCAAGGTAGCGGCCAAGAGCGAATTTCAGCCCGAACAATCCTCTCCGGCGGATGGCCGCTATGTCTTCGCCTACACCATCACCATCGAGAATCAGGGTAGCGAGCCGGCGCGTCTCCTGGACCGCCATTGGATCATCACGGATGCAGACGGTCAGGTACAAGAAGTGCGCGGCAAAGGGGTGGTGGGCGAGCAGCCCCACCTCGAGCCGGGACAGCGCTTCGAGTACACCAGCGGCACGGTCATCGGGACGCCGGTCGGAAGCATGCACGGCACCTACGGAATGATCGCTGACGATGGGACCCACTTCGAGGCGGAGATCCCCGCATTCTCGCTCGCGTCCATCAAGACCATCCACTGACCCTGGGCCGGTGCCCGCGCCGGCGATCGGGCCGGGCCGCTCCAATGCCAACCTACGCCATCGGAGACATCCAGGGGTGCGCGGACGAGCTGCAGCGCCTGCTCGATCGGTTGCGCTTCGATCCCGCGCGGGATCGTCTCTGGTTCGCCGGGGACCTGGTGAATCGTGGACCCGGCTCCTTGGAGGCGCTGCGACTGGTGCATGCCCTGGACGCCTGCTCGGTGGTGGTCCTGGGCAACCACGACCTGCACCTGCTGGCGCTCGCCGAGGGCAACACCAGGCACGCCAAGAAAAGCAACCTGGACGCCATCCTGGACGCGCCGGATCGGGACGAGCTCCTCGCCTGGCTGCGTCAGCGACCCCTCATGCACCATGACGCGGACCGCGGCTTCGCGCTGGTCCACGCGGGACTCCCGCCCCAATGGTCTCTGGCGGAGGCCCTGGGTCATGCCCGGGAGCTGGAGGAGGCCCTGAGGGGCCCCCGGTATCGTGAGTTCCTGTTCGCCATGTATGGGAACGAGCCGAGCCGCTGGTCGGCGGATCTGACGGGCATGGAGCGACTGCGCTTCATCACCAACTGTCTGACCCGGCTGCGGTACTGCACCGCTGACGGCACTCTGGCCCTGAAGGAGAAGGGGACCTTGGCGAGTCGCCCCCAGAGCCTGATTCCCTGGTTTCAGTGTCCCGCGCGCAGGACCCGTGGGGATCGCATCATCTTCGGCCACTGGTCGAGCCTCGGCTATTGGGACCAGGACAATGTCTGGGGGATCGACAGCGGCTGTCTCTGGGGTGGTCACCTCACCGCCCTGCGGCTGCGCAAGCGCCGGCCCCTGGAGCCGATCCACCTACCCTGCGACGGCTACCTGACGCCAGGCGCGGGCGATTGAGCCCGTCGCCCCCCCGGGTGTGCCTGGGGTATCCTGTGGCCGAGATTCCAGGACTCCTATGCGAGCCGAGCCCATGCACAACGACTATGACCCGCGCGCCGTGGAGGCCGCGGCCCAGGCCTTTTGGGAGAGCAGCCAGTCCTTCAAGGCGGTGGAGGACCCGAGCCGCGAGAAATTCTATTGTCTCTCCATGTTCCCTTACCCCTCCGGCCGTCTGCACATGGGCCATGTGCGCAACTACACCATCGGGGACGTGATCGCCCGCTATCAGCGCATGCTGGGCAAGAACGTGCTCCAGCCCATGGGCTGGGATGCCTTCGGACTGCCGGCGGAGAACGCGGCCATCAAGCACGGTATCCCGCCGTCCCAATGGACGCGCTCCAATATCGGCTACATGAAGGACCAGCTGAAGAGCCTGGGGTTCGGCTATGACTGGGACCGCGAGCTCGCCACCTGCGACCCCGACTATTACCGCTGGGAGCAGTGGCTCTTCACCCGCTTGATGGAGAAGGGTCTGGCCTACCGGGCCACCGCCCTGGTCAACTGGGACCCCGTCGATCAGACCGTGCTCGCCAACGAGCAGGTGATCGATGGCAAGGGCTGGCGCTCCGGGGCCCTGGTGGAGAAGCGTGAGATCGAGCAGTGGTCGGTGCGGATCACCGACTACGCCCAGGAGCTTCTGGACGCCCTGGACACCCTGGAAGGCTGGCCGGATCAGGTGCGTACCATGCAGCGCAACTGGATCGGGCGCTCGGAGGGGGTCTACATGGAGTTCGGAATCGGCGGGTCCGACGAGGTCCTGGGGATCTACACCACCCGCCCCGACAC
>JBAPYD010000366.1:0-6284 GCA_049284555.1 Chromatiaceae bacterium
GATCGACGTGAGCGCGCTTGAAGTTGACCCACATCTTCGTCTTCTTGTCATAGATGGAGTTACCGAAGCACTTCCAATTCTCTTCGTCGATGAAGTTGTAATCCATCCGGTAGTAGAAGCCCGGATAACGGGACTCCCTACGAAACTGGATGTGCTTCATATGGGCCTCGGCCGTGAGGATGCGGTGGTAGTTCTCCCACGCACGCAGCAGCTCATGCAGGTCCTTGGCGCGCATCTTCAGGGCGTCTTCCTTCAGCATCTCCAGCTTGGCCTCGGCCACGTCCATCAGGTGGGCGTTGGTCTGGTATAGGCTGGACACACCGGCCACGTACTCGTCCATGATCTTCTGCAGGCGGAGCTGCAGCATCTTCGGCGTGATGTAGTTGGGGTTCACGTCGATCGCGGTGGTGTAGTCCTTGTGCTCGAGGAAATTACGCACCGGCTGGTAGATCTCGGCGACGAGATTGTCGACGCTCTCCTCCAACTCGGGCACGAGGTCCTTGTTGTCCAAGCAATATTGGACCATCGCCTTGGCGGCCAGACGACCCTCGGCATGGGAGCCGGAGGAGAACTTGTGGCCGGAGGCGCCGACGCCGTCGGCAGCGGTGAACAGGCCCCTGACGGTGGTCATGGAGCGGTAGCCCCAGTTCCAACCGGAGGGCAGGTGGTCGGGAATCTGGTCGGCCTCGGGATGCTCCTCAGAGGTGGGGGCGCCCAGGTCCGTGGGACCGGAGACCCAGATGCCGCAGCAGCCGGAGTGGGAGCCCAGCAGGTAGGGCTCGGTGGGCATCAGCTCGGAGTTCTTCTTCTCCGGCTCGATGTTCTCACCTGCCCACACACCCGCCTGGGCGATGCACATGTCGAGAAAGTCTTCCCATGCCTCGGACTCGAGCCGCTTGATCTCCCTGGGCGTCATGGTCTCGGCGAGCTTGCCGAGCGCGGTGACGGTGTCCATGTAGACGGGACCGCGACCTTCGCGCATCTCGTTCAACAAGACGTGGTTGCGCAGGCACGTGGGGGTGACGTAGGCCTGGTTGTAGGGCGAGTAGCTCGCCAACAGGGCCTGGGCCTCGGGCCTCTTCAGGTACTCCTCGCCGTAGGCGTTGATGGCGCGCGACTTGAAGAGCAGGAACCAGGCACCGATCGGACCATAGCCATCTTTGAAGCGGGTGGGTACGAATCGGTTTTCCATCATCGTCAGCTCGGCGCCCGCCTCCGCGGCCATTGCGTAGGTGGAGCCGGCGTTCCACACGGGATACCAGGCACGGCCGGTTCCCTCACCGACGGAGCGGGGACGGAAGATGCTCGCGCAGCCGCCGGCGACCAGCAGGATGGCCTTGGCCCTGTAGACGAACAGCTTGTGCTCGCGCACCGAGAAGCCGACCGCACCCGCGACGCGGTTCGTGTCGTTCTTGTCGTTGACCAGCTTGACGATGAAGACGTGCTCCTGGATGCGCTCGGTCCCCAGCGCCTTCTTGGCGGCCTCGGCGACGATCCGCTTGAAGGACTCGCCGTTGATCATGATCTGCCACTTGCCGGAGCGCACCGGCTTGCCGCCCTCGACCAGGGGTCTGTCCTCGTCCCCGGGCTGCTTCCAGATCGGCAGGCCCCACTCCTCGAACAGGTGCACCGAGTCGTCGACGTGACGGCCCAGGTCATAGGTGAGGTCGTCGCGGGTGATACCCATCAGGTCGTTGGAGACCATGCGGGCATAGTCGGCGGGGTCGTTGTCGCCCAGATACGTGTTGATGGCGGACAGGCCTTGAGCCACGGCGCCGGAGCGGTCCAGGGCGGCCTTGTCGACCAGCTTCACGTTGATGTCCACGCCCTGGGCCTTGGCCTGCTCCACCCAGGGACCGATCTCGAAGGCCGCACCGCAGGCACCCATGCCACCGCCGATGATGAGGATATCGACCTCTTCTTCGATGATTTCAGGATCTCCGAATTCGGCAGCCATTCTCAATCACCTCTGCGTTCTCGATTGATCGCCCGCGGGCGGAAGTCATTTTCGGATCAGCTGGCTGACATCGGCGGCATGCAGACCGTCGGGGCCTGTGGTGAAGTAGCCGGCCTTCTCGATGTTGGCGAGATCGGCCGCGGGCTTGTTGCCGTACGGGTCGATGGAACCTTCGGGAGTGGTGCGGATCGGGAACTTGAAGCGCTTCACGGTCCCGTTGCGGAACTCGATGGTCCACAGGATGGAGTCGGTGCCGCGCTGGGGCTGAACGGAGGCACCCAGGGGCACGAAGTCGGCGTAGTGACGGGTCTCGATGGCCTGCTGCGGGCACATCTTCACGCAGGCGTAGCACTCCCAGCACTGCTCCGGCTCCTGATTGTAGGCCTTCAGGGCGTGGCCGGTCTCCGAGCCGTCCTGGTCGAGCTTCATGAGGTCGTGGGGGCAGATATACACGCACGCGGCCTTGTCCCGGCCTTCGCAGCCGTCGCACTTGTCGGTGCGCACGAACGTGGGCATGTGTTGGATCTCCTAGCGTCTCACTGCGCTGAGTTGCAGCCGACGGGATAAGCACACGCGGGGCGCCCCGTCGCTTCCTGGGAAGCTGAGTCCGCCGGAAATCTCTGGCTCCTAGGGTTGGCGGCTCCGGCTTCGAACGGGCTTCGACCTGGCCGAGACCGCGACCCTCGACGAACGGACTCGCAACGAGCCCTCGCGATATAGATGGGAACGAGGACGGCGCCACTGGGGGCATGGTCACACGAGGACCGCAGGGTAGTAACAGGGCGATCGCCCTGTCCAAATAGTATTTGGATTCGCGTTCATAAAAGCGCCTTATTAGGGAATCCTGATACCAAGCATGCAGTTGGGACGGTACGCCCCGCGCGTCGATGCTCGGGGCGCTTGGCGCGGCCCACCAGCCGGGTTAAGGTTCACCCATGCAGACGCCGGTCCCAACGGAGCCCACTCCCGAGTCGCCGGACGCCTTGCTGCTGATCGGCAGCCACTGCCCTCACTGTCAGTCCGTGCTCGAGGCCCTGGCGGGCCTGGTCAAGGAGGGCACCCTCGGTCGCCTTACCGTGGTCAATCTTACCGTCTCGCCCGGTGCGCCAGAGGCACGCGGCGTCCGCTCCGTTCCCTGGACCCGGATCGGTCCGTTCGAGCTCGGCGGGGCCCTGAGCGCCGCGGAGCTCAAGGACTGGGCCACGGACGCTGCGGCAGGCGGCGGTTGGGGGCGTTACTTTGGCTACCTGATCGAGGGGGGGCGCCTCGAAAGCGTGATCGAGCTCCTTCGCTCGACCACCACCGCCCTCACCGACCTGCTCCATCTGTTCGCCGATCCGGACACGCCGCTGTCGGTGCGCATCGGAATCAGTGCCGCCATGGAGCACCTCGCCGGTGACACCCTGATACGGGACGCGATTCCCCAGATCCTCCCGCTCACCCGCTCCGAGCGTCCTCAGATTCGCGCTGACGCCTGCTACTTCCTGGGGCTGGCGGGAGACCCATCCGTCCTGCCGTCGGTGAAGCGCCTGTTGGAGGACGAGAACGCCGAGGTACGGGAGGTGGCCGCGGAGACGTCGGCCCAGCTCGTTGGGCCCGACTAGGGCGCTTCGGCGGGGCGCGGCCCTCACTCCGATCCTGAACCGCAACGATCCCTCCCATGCAGCTCCCTCGGGTCTACGTTGACGCGCCCCTGGTCCCCGGCGAGTCCCTGCCGCTGCCCGAGGGCGCCCGCCGCCATCTCATCCAGTCCCTGCGGCTCCAGGCAGGGGCTCGGCTGGTCCTGTTCAACGGAGATGGCCGGGACTACCAGGCCCACCTGGCCGGTGTGGGGCGCGCGCTCACCCTGGCCGTCGAGAGCCCGGGAACAGTCGAGCCGCCACCCCCGATCGACATTCGGCTGGCGATTGGGGTCTCCAAGGGAGAGCGCATGGACTATGTGATCCAAAAGGCCGTGGAGCTTGGCGTCTCGCGGATCAGCCCGCTCTTCACCGAGCGCAGCGTCGTTCAACTGGCGGGCGAGCGCTTTGAGCGCCGCATGGTGCACTGGCAGGGGGTCCTGATTGGCGCCTGTGAACAGTCCGGTCGTCGCCGTCTGCCCCTGCTGGACCCCGCGACCCGATTCGAGGACTGGGTCATCGGATGCCCCGCGGATGGGCTCATGCTGGATCCCCGGGCCGGACAGGCGCTGGTGGACCTGCCTCCACCGAAGACCCAGGTGACGCTCCTGGTAGGACCCGAAGGCGGGTTGAGTCCCCGAGAACGCCAGCAGGCCCTGGGCCATCGGCTCCGTGCGGTGCGACTCGGCCCCCGGGTACTGCGAACCGAGACGGCACCCTTGGCGGCGATCGCGGCCATTCAGACCTTGTGGGGAGACTTTGGGCTCTGACCGCCTCCGGCACGACGGAGCCGGCCTCGGTCCGCAGTCCCTCAACCGATTCCGAAGCCAGCGCGTCGGTGGGCGGGGCGTGTGGCATGTGCATCGATGATATGCTGCCTGTTCCATGCACGAAAGCAGCCCAGTGCGTCAGGCCTGATCCATGAATCTGCTACTCGTCGTGCTCCTCCCGCTCGTGGGGGCCGCGCTCACGGGTTGGGTCTCCCGATTCGGACGCATGCGGTCCGCCTGGACCGCGGGCGCCATCACCGCCCTGTCCCTGGTCACCCTGCTCCCCTCTGCGGCAACGCCGTTCCGGGGGGAGATCGTCCTCGAACGCTGGCCGTGGATCCCCGACGCTGGCGTGGCGATTGCGTTCCGACTGGACGGGCTGGGGCTCCTGTTCGCCCTGATGATCCTCGGCATGGGGCTACTGATCATCCTCTATGCCCGCTACTACCTGGCCGAGCGGGATTCGCTCGGGCGCTTCTACGCCTACCTGCTGCTCTTCATGGGCTCCATGCTGGGTATCGTCCTGTCCGAGAACCTGATTCTCCTGCTGATCTTCTGGGAGATGACCAGCCTCTCGTCCTTTCTGCTCATCAGCTACTGGTGGGATCGGGACGATGCCCGCACCGGGGCGCGCATGGCGCTCACGATCACGGGGCTGGGTGGTCTGGCCCTGCTCGGCGGGTTTCTTCTGCTGGGCGAGATAGCCGGGAGCTACGAGCTGTCCGACATCCTGGCGTCGGGGGACCACATCCGCGCCCATCCCCTCTACACGCCCACGCTGGTCCTGATCCTGCTCGGGGCCTTTACCAAGTCGGCCCAGTTTCCCTTCCACTTCTGGCTACCTCACGCCATGGCGGCGCCCACGCCGGTATCCGCCTACCTGCACTCGGCCACCCTGGTCAAGGCCGGCATCTTCCTCCTGGCGCGGCTCTTCCCGGTGCTGTCGGGGACCGCTGAGTGGTCCTGGCTGGTCATTGGTGCGGGGATGAGCACACTCCTAATCGGCGCCTGGTTCGCCCTCTTCAAGCACGACCTGAAGGGGCTCCTCGCCTATTCCACGATCAGCCATCTGGGACTGATCACCCTGTTGTTCGGGCTCGGCACACCGCTCGCGGCGGTGGCCGGGGTCTTCCATATCATCAACCACGCCACCTTCAAGGCGTCGCTCTTCATGGCAGCCGGCATCATCGACCACGAATGCGGCACCCGCGATATGCGCCGCATCAACGGGCTTTGGCGCTTCATGCCCTACACGGGCACGCTCGCCATGGTGTCGGCGGCCTCCATGGCCGGGGTGCCCCTGTTCAACGGCTTCCTCTCCAAGGAGATGTTCTTCGCCGAGACGGCCACCTTCTTCCAGGAGCACGCGTGGGGCTGGCTGCTACCCACGGCCGTCGTGATCGCCGGGATGCTCGCGGTGGCCTATTCGTTGCGCTTCATCCACGACGTCTTCTTCAACGGGGATCCGGTGGACCTGCCGAGGACGCCCCACGAGCCGCCCTTCTGGATGAAGGTGCCCGTGGAGGTGCTGGTCGCCATCTGTCTCCTGGTCGGCATCCTCCCCGCCCTCACCGTGGCCCCCTGGATCGAGGTCGCGGTGCCGGCGGTGTTGCAGGGGCCGGCGCCACGGTACAGTCTGGCCATCTGGCACGGCGTGAACGCCCCCTTCCTGATGAGCCTCGCGGCCCTCATCGGCGGCACACTCTTCTATGCGGCGCGCCGACCGCTCTTCGCCACGGCGGCCCGGCTGGAGGGCCGACTGGATGCCAAGGCCGTCTACGAGCGCCTGCTGGGATGGCTGCTGGCCTTCTCCGGCCTGGTGACCAGCCGCGTCGACAGCGGATCACTCCAACGGATGCTCCTGCTGTTCCTCCTGGCCAGCCTCGCGCTGGGCGCGGTCGGGCTGCTGGGCAGCGGCTCGCCCCTGCCCGGTGGGGC
>JBAPYD010000367.1:0-4729 GCA_049284555.1 Chromatiaceae bacterium
ATGCAGGGCCAGCTCGGTGGGGTCCCCCGAGGGCTTCCCGTCTCGTTGGGTCACGTCGTTGCTCAGCGCCAGGGCCCGCGCGAGCTCCCGCCAGGGAGACGACTCGACCGAAGGGAGCGCGTCGAGGCGCTCACCGGCTGCGAGGAACACCTCGGCGGTCATGCGGTTGAGGGTCAGGGTGCCGGTCTTGTCCGTGCAGATGTAGGTGACCGACCCCAGGGTCTCCACCGCCGGGAGGTTCCGGACCAGGGCGTTGCGACGGCTGAGCTTGCGTGCCCCGAACGCGAGGGAGACCGTGACGACGGCGGGCAGGGCCTCGGGGATCGCGGCGACCGCCAGGCTCACCGCCGTGAGGAACATCAGCAGCAGCGGTTGGCCCTGGAGCAGTCCGCTGACGAACACCAGGGCGCAGATCGCCAGCACCGCCAGGGCGAGGTAGCGGCCGAACCGGGTCAGGCGCTCCTGCAACGGGGTCTTCACCGCCTTCTGGGTGTGGAGCAGCTCGGCGATGCGGCCGATCTCCGTGGCCATCCCGGTGGCGACGACCGCCCCGCGGGCCCGACCATGGGTCACCAGGCTGCTCTTGAAGAGGAGGTTGCTGCGATTGCCCAGGGGGAGGTCGGACTCGTCGAGCGGTGCCTCGCCCTTGTCCACGACCTGGGACTCCCCGGTGAGGGCCGATTCGTCGGCCTGCAGCTCGACCGCCTCGATCAGGCGGAGATCGGCGGGGACCACGTCCCCCGCCTTCAGCAGCACCAGGTCGCCGGGCACCAGGGCCTCGGTGGGCAGGCTCACCTGGGCGCCGTCCCGAATCACCAGGGCCTTGGGCGCCGACATGGCGCGCAGGGCCGCGATGGCGCGGTCGGCGCGATACTCCTGAACGGCGCCGATGACCGCGTTGAGCAGCACGATGAGCAGGATGGCGACGGTGTCCTGGGGGTCGCCGATCACCCCGGAGATGAGCGCCGCGCCGAGCAGCACCAGGATCATGAAGTCCGTGAACTGGCCGAGGAGCATGGACGCCAGGGACCGCCGGCGCCTCTCGGCTAGACGATTGGGACCCAGCTCCGCGAGGCGGGCCCGTGCCTCCCGATCGGTCAGGCCCTGCTCGGCATCGGTCCCCAGTGCCTCGATCGTCTGCGGGACCGACCGGGTGTGCCAGACCGGGGTGCTGTCCATGCTCGGGGCGGCCGACATCAGCCGACCAGCAAGATGATGGCCATGGTGCACAGCGCGATCAGAAGGGCCTGGACACCGCTCCACAGCCAGAGGGTGTTTCCGATCTGGCCGAGGAACACCCCGAGCAGGAAGATCAGCGCGAGGGCCGCGGCGATCGCCATGACCAGCGGCGGAAACGGCAGGGGCAGGCCCAGGTGGGCCAGGCCCAGCGGTAGGATGATGATCAGCGAGAGCACCAGGGGGGCCAGGCCGTTCACGGCGGCGATCAGGAGCGGTACCCAGCGGGCGGCGCTGCCATGGGCGGACCCTTTCAGGTCCACCATCATCGACTCCTCCAGCTCGGCGAGGGCCTTGCGCCGCTCCGCCCGCTCGCTGATGTAGGCGCTGCTCAGGCCGCTCATGGCCAGCGCAACGGCGGCGCCCACGCAGGCGCTGATGACCGCCCGCAGATCCTCGACCCCGCCCACGTGGAATCCCGTGAGGATGCCGAGCATCGTGAGGGCCCCGTCGAAGCCGTTGACCACGAAGTAGCGCCGCGCGATGCCATGGGTGCGGGTGATCCTCAGGAGGAATCCGACCCGGGGGAGGCCCATGGCGCGACCCTACTCGCCGTCCGGCACGGCCTGGACCTCGACCTCGTCGATGCTGTGCAGTGAGCCGCCCAGGTCCGAGATGGCCTCGCGGATCCTGTCCATGTCGAGGCTCGCGCCTTCCACGGTGACCTCGAGGGTCTCCGTCTTGTCGTCCATCTCCAGCACGGTGAGCAGCACGCGGTAGTCAGGTCCGCAGGCGGCAATCGCGCGGGCGAACTCCAGCACGTCCGGGTGGTGGGGCTTGAGGATGTCCAGGGCGAGGCGTTTGACGGCGATCATGAAAGGTACGTGTCCAGGCAAGAATCAAGGCTCGAACGATCACTGAGGCCCCAATGGATCCACCCGGATGGTTTCCCGGGGCAGCGCCGGGCCGAATCGTCACGGGCTCGTCCGCGGCGCTGGTCTAAGGATAGAGGACTCCAGGCTGCTATTTGCGGAAAGGCGGTCTGATCGTAGCGGGGTTTGCTGCCAGAGGGATGCGCGGTCGGCTCAGGCCCCAGGTTGGCGCCCCGGCTTCGCCGCCAAGGCGGGGCATTTGGGCAACCGGGACAGTCCGGGCTCGGACCTTGGCGATTGCGGGGTATCTGGTCCAGACTGTCGAGGGATCGGCCAAGGCCGGTGGATCGGCGCTCCGGGAAGTTGGGGCCGCGGTCCATCGCGGACGGTCTGACTTGTCCCGATGGAGGAAAAGCCCCGTGAAGACCCGGGCTCATCCAATGCCGTTCGGTGCCCAGGTCCGGGAGGACGGGTCCGTTCGCTTCCGACTCTGGGCGCCCGCGGTCAGCCGTGTCGATCTCTGTCTGGAGGTAGGGGGGCAGGTTCAGCGGCAGCTCAGGATGGAGGCCCTTCCGGGTGGCTGGTTCGAGTGCGTTACCGAGGACGCCGCGCCCGGCGCCCTCTACCGCTACCGTATCGGTCGAGGGCAAGAGGTCCCGGACCCCGCCTCACGATTCCAGCCCCGAGACGTGCACGGACCGAGCGAGGTCATCGACCCGGCGACCTTCGTCTGGCGGGATCAATCCTGGAGGGGGAGGCCCTGGGAGGACGCGGTCTTCTACGAGCTCCACGTAGGGACCTTCTCTCCCCAGGGGACCTTTCGCGGCGCCACCGAGCGACTGGACTATCTGGTCGATCTGGGCGTGACCGCCATCGAGCTGATGCCCGTGGCGGACTTCCCCGGGGGGCGGAACTGGGGTTACGACGGGGCCCTGCCCTTCGCCCCGGATGGAAGCTACGGTCGCCCGGAGGACCTCAAGGCCCTGGTCCAGGCCGCCCAGGAGCGCGGGCTGATGGTCTTCCTCGACGTCGTCTACAACCACTTCGGGCCAGAGGGCAACTATCTCCACCTCTACGCCCCCCAGTTCTTCAACGACCGTCACCGGACCCCCTGGGGCGCGGGCATCAACTTCGACGGGGACGGCAGCCGCCCGGTGCGGGACTTCTTCATCCACAACGCCCTCTACTGGCTCACCGAGTACCGCTTCGACGGGCTGCGCCTGGATGCGGTCCAGGCCATCGTTGACGACTCCGTCCCCCATGTTCTGACCGAGCTGGCGGAGGCGGTCGAGGCGGGGCCCGGTCGGGAGCGCCGCATCCACCTGGTCCTGGAGAACGATGCGAATACCGCCCGCTATCTGCAGCGTCGGGACGACGGATCGCCACGCTGGTACGTCGCCCAATGGAGCGACGACTTCCATCACGCCCTGCACCTGCTCGCCACGGGTGAGGAGGACGGCTACTACGTCGACTACGCCCAGGCGCCCATGCGGTGCCTCGGACGCTGTCTCGTCGAGGGGTTTGCCTATCAGGGCGAGCCCTCGGCGTTCCGTCACGGCGCACCGCGAGGCGAGCCCAGCGCCCACCTGCCGTCCACCGCGTTCCTCAACCTGATCCAGAACCACGATCAGGTCGGAAACCGTGCGCTCGGCGAGCGAATCGGCGAGCTGGTGCCTCCGCGGAGCCTGCGCGCCATGCTTGCGCTCCTCTTGCTGGCGCCTCCCCCACCGCTCCTCTTCATGGGCCAGGAGTTCATGGCAACAAGCCCCTTCCTGTTCTTCTGCGATTTCGAGGGCGGCCTCGCGCGGGCCGTCAGGGAAGGCCGGCAGCGTGAATTCGCCCGCTTCGAGCGCTTCGCCGACGCGCAGGCGCGGCTGCACATTCCAGACCCCAATGATCCAGAGACCTTCAATCGGTCCAGGCTCGATTGGGGGCCCCTGGACAGGGAGCCTCACCGCGCCTGGCATCAATTTCACCGGGACCTCCTGGCCCTGCGCAGGCAGGAGATCAGCCCCCGGCTGGAGGGCCTGTCCCGCGGAGCGGGATCTTTCCGGATCCTGGGAGAGCGCGGGCTGCAAGCAGACTGGCGACTGGGTGACGGATCGCAACTGCGACTCAGGGCGAATCTGGGGCATGAAGTCCTCGCGGACCCGTCGCTGATTCCGCGCCCCGGGGAGCGGCTGCTTCATGCGGAGCCCGGTGCGACCGAGGCTGACCTCGCGGGGGGAAGGCTCGCCCCCTGGTCTGTGGCCTGGCACCTGGATTCGCGGGGCAGGGGCCAGTGAGCCACGGTGGCGCCCTGGATTCGCTCGTGATGTTCGACTGCAGGGTGTCCGGCGGCAACGGACAGCTCGGCCCATGCAGGAAGCGCCCGGTCCGCCGCGCGTGGTCCGGATCCGCCGGCTATACTGACCCTAGACGGGCTGCCTCGGGGCCAGTGCCTGTTCGGGCTGATCCGTAGACAGGAACGTGCAAAGTGCGTTGCGGCCCCTTGGGCGCCGGTCAGGATTCGTGCACCCACGAACGAGGACCTCGCTATGCCTATTCGAGACCAACTGCTCGCGCCGCTGGTGGCCGCCGTCTGTGTGACCCCGTTGCTCGCCGCTGCCACCCCCGCCGACCGGGTCGTTCCCTCCGTCGGGCCCTCGGACGACCCGCTGACGGTCGCCCAAGGCATGAGG